>CAZGKQ010000134.1:0-4806 GCA_964526125.1 uncultured Faecalibacterium sp. | reverse complement strand
TTTGCTTATTCTTCCACCAGTTCAATCTTCCGCACGTCGCTTTCGCTGACGGTCATGAACAGCGTGCGTTGATTGGTATAGATGACCATGCCCGGTGCAGCGCCGCCGGGCTTTTTGACGTAGCGGCGGAGCGTATAGTCAATCGGCACGCCTGAGGAATTCTGCCCTTTGGAGTACCAGGCCGCCAGAATCGCCGCTTCCAGCAGCGTCTGGCGCGGAATTTCCTCTTCGCGGCGGATAATCACATGGCTGCCGGGCATTTCCTTGGCATGCAGCCACGTTTCGTTCGGTCGCGCCTCGCCAGTCAGGCGGTCGTTCTGCGCGGCGTTTTTGCCCACGAAAATATCCACGCCATCCGACGAGCGGTAGTGATAGGGCTTCGACTTGGGAAGCGTCTTCTGCTGGCGACGGCTGACACCCTTGCGGATGTACCCCGTGCGCATCAGCTCCTGCCGGATTTCTTCCAGCTCGCTTTCGCCGACGCACTTGCCCACGTCCAGCAGCGCCCCTTCCAGATAATCAAGCTCCGCCAGCGTTTTTTCGCGCTGTTCGGCGGCGACTTCGCGCGTCGTGCGTGCCTTCTGGTATTTTTTGAAGTAACGCTGCGCATTCTGCACGGGCGTGAGCTGGTTATCCAGCGCAATGGTGATGGTCGCGCCGTTTTCGTCGTAGAAATTCGGCAGCGTCGCTTCCGTCTGGCCTTTTTTCAGCTGCCAGAGGTTCGCGTTAATCAGCTCGCCCATGATGCGGTATTCTTCCATCCTGGCCGCGCTGGAAAGCTCCTCCTCCTGCTGCGCCAGCTTTTTTTCGCAGCGTTCAATCTGCCCTTTCAGCAGCTTGACCATTGACGCACTCTTTTGATGGATGCGATCCTGCTGGTCGCGCACACCGAAGAAGTTTTCAAGCGCCTGCGACACGCTCGGACACGGCTTTTGCTGCGCCACCTCCCGGCTGAGGTAGCAGAACGGGAATACATCCATCGGATCGCCGTTTTCGTCCAGCAGCACGCGCGGATCCGCCATGTCCGGCAGCCGCCGGATCAATTCCGCCAGCCGCGCCGCCGTTTCCGGCAGATTTTCCGCCTTCTCCTCGCCAGGAGACAGCACGCGGAAGGCCAACTCCTTCGCCGCCGGATTCGACAATCCCGACACGGAGGAAGCCAGCGCCTTTTGGAGCGTCACATCGCCCTGTGCCGCCAGCTTTTCCAGCAGAAGCGAGGGCGTTACTTCCTCCGGCGCGAGCTTATCCTGCTCAGGCGGCGGAAGATACGGCAAGCCCGGCTGCACCTGTCGCACACGGCTCATATCCGCGCTGACATGCCGCGCCGCTTCCAGAATTCTGCCCTGATGATCCAGCAGCATCAAATTGCTGTGCCGCCCCATGATTTCCAGCACCAGCTGGCGCAGCACATGGTCGCCCAGCTCATCCACCGTGTCAATATCCACATGAATCACGCGGTCGCCATGCATCTGGCGAATATCCAGCACGCGGCCACTCACGATCTGCTTGCGCAGCAGCATGCAGAACATGGGCGGTTCCAGCGGATTGGGGTAATTCTGCACCGTCAGATGGCATCGCGCGTTGTTGGGGGATGCACACAGCAGCAGCCGGTGATTCGCCGCGCCTGCGCGAATCAGCAGCACAATGGTATCCTTTTCCGGCTGCGTCACCCGGTCAATGCGACCACCGATCAGAATCTGTTTCATTTCCCTTGTCACAAAGCCAAGGGTCAGCCCGTCCATCGGCATTGTTTCACCTTCTCTCTATCGTCCACACGGCCTCTCGTGCCGTTTCTTGAAAAATTCAATATTAACCGGATCAGAGGGCATCAGGTGCTGCTTCCGCCTCTTCGTTAACGGGCTGCACCTGCCAGTGGGGCGGCATCAGCCGCTGATATTCCTTCCAGCGATACCGGTCATCCAGCAGCAACGCCACCCCCACGTCCGTTTCCGTGCGAATCACACGACCGACAGCCTGTGTCACCTTCTGCATGCCCGGCAGCATGTAGGCGTAAAAATAGCCGTTTCCCAGCGTCTGTTCTTCATAATTTCGCAGCGTTTCCAGCTTCAAATTAACCTGCGGCAGCCCTACGCCGACCACAATCACGCCGTCCAGCTGCTTTCCGGGCAGATCAATGCCTTCTGAGAAAATGCCACCCAGCACGCACAGGCTCAGCACATGCCCCTGTTCCTGACGGTAGGGCTGCAAAAACGCTTCACGTTCCGTTTCGTCCATCCGCGATGACTGCAATTGAAAGGGCAACAGCAGACGCTCCGCCGTTTTTCGCTGAAAGGCAAAGCTCGGGAAAAAGACCATGTAACGCCCCGGGCGACGCGTCACCAGCGCCGTCACGAGCTGCGCAATCCGGCTGCACGCCTGATCCCGTTGCTGATAGCGCGTGTTCACGCTGGCCTGATACACCTGCAAATTTTCCGGCGGAAAGGGCGATGGCATGGCGAAACAGGCATCTTCCTCCTCGCCGCCCAGCAGCCGCTTCATGTCTTCCAGCGGATGCAGCGTCGCGGAAAAGCAGACAATGCCGGACATGCCATGCGTTGTCCGTCGGAAATAGTCCGCCGTGTCCAGCGCCAGCGCCGTCACCATGGGCATTTTCCGCCCCTCCCAGAGGATGGCCTGACCGTCCTCGCCTCTCTGCCGCGCCCGGCAGAAGGACAGCAGCGGCATCAGCGTATCATTCAGCTTTTCGCCAGCCTCGTCCCAGTTGAAATGCTCCTGCCGCGCATCCATGAAGGCCTCTGTCAGCGAAAAGCAGGCCGTTTCCAGCGCTTTGGGCAGGGTAGAAAGCACGCCTTCTTCGCCCTCCGGTGGTAGCGGCAGATCTTCCAGCTCGCGCAGCACAGCCGTCATGGCCTTGTACAGCGGATGCTTTCGCCCGGCCGACTTTCCCACCACCGTCCGCAGACGGCGCAGCGCCGCCCCATGGATCGCGCCGGACAGCATGTCGCGCAGCCGATCCGGCAGATGATGCGCCTCGTCCACCAGCAGGGTCACGTCCCGTCCAGTATCGAAAATGCGCCGGATGTGCACCGCCGGGTCGAGCGCGTAGTTGTAATCGCAGATCACCACATCGGCCAGTTCCGCCAGCGACATGGTCAGCTCAAACGGACACAGGCAGTATTTTTCCGCCATCGCCTGTACCGCTTCAGGCGACCATTCGTCCGTTTGCAGCATTTCCTCAATGGCTTCCTGATCGCGCAGAAAATGGCCTTTTGCGCGTTCGCAGTAATCCGGATGGCAGAGCGTGTGCGTCGGGCATTGGCGGTCTTTGGCATCAATCACCAGCGTCCACAGGTGCAGCGTCTGCCGACGCATGCGCTGCAAGGCTTCCAGCGCACCCTGGCGTTGCGTGGTTCGCGCTGTCAGGTAATACAGCTGTCCGCTTAAGCCTTCGCCCAGCGCCTTCAGCGCCGGAAACAGCGCGGCGGATGATTTGCCTGTACCGGTGGGCATGCACGCAAAGAGCCGCCTTTTCCGGCGGATGGCCGTATAAACCTGCGCCGCCATTTCGCGCTGCCCCGGGCGATATTGCTCATAGGGGAAGCGCAGCGCATGCAGCGAAGCGTTTCGGGCACGCTGATGGCGGCGGACGGCGTTGGTACGCCTCATGTACGGTAGCAGCACCGTCATGAATTGCGCCCGGCACACTTCCGCCGTGAGGAGTTCATCAAATTCCGCCTGTACCCGACCGCTGCGCGTTACATATGTCACGCGAATGAGCACCTGCGCCACGCCCTGCGTCTGGCAGAGCATGTGGCCGTAGCAGACGGCCTGCATCCGGTGCGCCGGAATAGGTTGGGACGGCGGCTGTTTTCCCTGCCAGAGCTTGATTTCCTCAATGACAGGCACTTCTTCCGCCCGGAAGGCATCCATCCGGCCGCTGAGCAGCAGCGTGTAGCCTTCCTCCTCCACGGGAATTTCCAACCGCAGCGGTACTTCCGCCTGCCATTCGTCGCCCAGCAGCTTCTGGCGCGCCTGATGTCCCAGCGTTCCCTCCTGCATGTCCCGAAGTGTGCCGGAAACCACGCGAATATCTTCCCCGTGGAGCGTAAATTCCACCAGTGTCCGAACCGACAGTTTGATTTGCTCCACGGCGCTTTCCTCCTGTTCCGCGCTGTTTCCCTGGCAACCGACAAATCCCTGTACATCAACGGGCGACAAGAGACTGCGAAGATCGCTCCGCTCCCCTGCCGCCCGTGTTTTTGCTGTTTACAGCAACTTATTCAGTCTGTTCATCGCATCCTGCGTCTGCTCGTAATACGCCTTGGCCGCCAGCTTCAGTTCGGCCAGTTCCTGCTCCAGCGCCGTCTTCTGCGCCGTCAGTTCACCCAGCTGCTTGTGAGCCTCGTCCTCAGCGTTGGCCAGGATTTCCTTCGCTTTGGTTTGGGCATCCGCAATCGTCTGATCCTTCACGCGCTTGGCCATTTCCAGAATTTCGCGGAAGCTGTCGTCCCCAAAGTTTGTCGTCGGGCGTGCCTTTTCCTGCACGACACTTTCCGCCTTGGGCTGCGCGGCGTTGCTCTTTTCCAGTGCTTTCCGCAGCTCGTTGCTTTCCGCCTCCCGGCGATCCAGCTCATCGCAGATCAGATCCAGGAATTCATCGACTTCCTGCTGGCTGAAACCCTTCGCCACGCAGCTGAACTTTTTGTCCAGAATGGTATCGACCGTAATACGATTTGCCTCCATGATAACCGCTCCTTTCAAGCTTTCCCCGTCAATATTTATGTAGAACGTTCCCGTTTGAACACCTCAAGTACAATGCCGACGCGATCCTTGCGCGTTTTACCG
>CAZGKQ010000133.1:0-4839 GCA_964526125.1 uncultured Faecalibacterium sp. | reverse complement strand
ATGCCGCAGCATTTGCTGTTGCAGATTTCGCAGTCTTCGATGATCCAGCCTTTTGACCAGTGGGGGCCAACCATGCCGTCCTGAAAGGCGGCAGGCGGTGCCCAGGTGGTGGCGGCCTTTTCCACCTTGAAGCCCCGGAAGGTGATGTAACCGCGTCCTGTTTCATCCGGGAAGAAGCAGCGGCGGCGAACATTGATCTCTGTCCGCTCCTGATTGGGATCTTTGTCCTGGAAGTTGGCATACAGCACGGTGGTATCGCCATCCTGCACGCTGAACCACTTGTAGATGGAGTTTTCCGCATCCCAGGAGGGGGCGTAATTTTCGCCAGCCAGACATTCCTCCAGCGACTCAGTTTCGTACAGCATCTGGTCGTTCAGGTAGACCGCACCCGTGTGGCGAACCGTTGGGGCAAAATACCAGTCACCATAAGCCTCCGTGGTGTAGGGATTATAGCTGCCGAACACGCCGTTATTCACATAGGCCACCCAGACGTTGCCCTGATAGCGCTGCCAGCCGGTAATGACTTCCGCGCCGGTGATCACAGCACCCAGCGGCTCAGTGGAGCGATAGAGAATCCGCTGTTCCTCCGTACCGCCATGTGCTGGACTGACCTGCTCGCGGTAGATGCCGGGGAAGACCCAGACCTCGTCACCGGGCATGGCGATGCGTGCTGCTTCGCTGATGGTGCGGAAGGGGCGTTCCTGAGTGCCAAGTCCGTCCCGTGAAGCTGCCTGATTAACGTAATAAATCATGTTGTTTTACCTCCGTGAATGCGACGATCAATCGAAGCATCCGAAATATGAATACCGGATTTGCTTTGATTATAGCAAAGTGACACGCGTTTGTCCATGACTTTTTGAAAGGGGAAGAAAGCATGAAAGCGCAACGCGGCATTTTCCGTCAACGGTTGAAAGAAAAGCAGAAATATGTTATACTTATTCCATCAGGAAATCCCATAGACGCAGAAGCGGAGGAGAACGTATGCGCATCATTCGGGCACGGGATTATCAGCACATGAGCAGACAGGCGGCCAACCTCCTGTCTGCGCAGGTCATTTTGAAGCCACAGTCGGTGCTGGGACTGGCTACCGGTTCCAGTCCGGAAGGAACCTATCAGCAGCTCATCGAATGGGAACGTCGTGGCGATGTGGATTTTTCGCAGGTACACACGGTCAATCTGGATGAGTATATCGGTCTTCCGCCGGAGCATCCGCAGAGCTACGCCTGTTTTATGCAGCACCATTTTTTTCAGCACATTCACATTGATCCGGCGCATACCCACATCCCCAACGGCATGGCCACCGATGTGGCACAGGAATGCCACCGCTATGATGAAACTATCCGGCGGCTGGGTGGCATTGACTTGCAACTGCTTGGACTTGGTCCCAACGGACATATCGGTTTCAACGAGCCGGATGATGTGTTTGAAAAGCACACGCATCGTGTGGCGCTGACACAGGCGACAATTCAGGCGAATCAGCGTTTTTTTGCCCATCAGGATGAGGTTCCGCGGTTTGCCTACACCATGGGCATCTGCGATATTATGCATGCGCGGCGCATTGTGATGGTTGTGTCGGGTGAAGGCAAGGCCGAAATCCTCCGTCAGGCGTTTTTCGGTTCGGTCACGCCGCGCGTGCCAGCCTCAATTCTGCAATTGCACCCGGATTTTACTCTTGTGGCAGATGAAGCGGCACTTTCCGCCGTACCGCAGACAGAGTTGCAGGAGAAAACTTGAGTTTCCATTGAGGATGATTACGAAATGAGGTGATTGGATGCCCTATTACGAAGCACTGTCCTCCGCCATGACGGAACGCATGGAAAAAGATCGCCGGGAGGGAACGCTGCCTGCCGTATCTTTCAGCAACAACGATGTGGTGCGCCGGACGATGGTGCCCCATGACGTGGGCAGCGTCTGGCGGCCGCCCTTTGTTCATGATGTGGACAAAATTATGCACTGCCCCTACTACAACCGCTATGCGGACAAAACGCAGGTGTTTTCGCTGATCCGCAACGATGATGTAACACGCCGAAGTCTGCATGTGCAGCTGGTATCGCGCATTGCGCGCACCATTGGCAGCGCACTGAACCTGAATCTCGACCTGATTGAGGCCATTGCGCTGGGGCATGACATCGGTCATCCGCCGTTTGCGCATTCCGGCGAGGTCTTCCTGAATGAGATTTCGCTTCAGCACACCGGACGCTATTTCAGCCACAACATCCATTCCGTTCGCGTGCTGGATAGCATTTACCCTTTCAACATCAGTCTGCAAACGCTGGTGGGCATTGCCGGACACAATGGCGAAATTGAGCTGGAAGAATACTGGCCGGAACCTGTTGGCAGCTTTGAAGAATTTGACCGCATGATTGAGCGCGCCTACACCGAAGAGGGGTACGCCAACCGGATTCAACCCTCCACGCTGGAAGGAAACGTCGTTCGTGTATCGGACATCATCGCCTATCTGGGCAAGGATCGTCAGGATGCGGCGCGCGTCAAAATGACGGCAGAGGATGCCTATGCGGATCATGAAATCGGCTCGCTGAATGCGGAAATTATCAATAATCTGGTCGTTAACATCATCGAAAACAGCTATGGTAAGCCGTATATCAAGCTGGATACCCGGCATTTTGAGGCACTGCGCGCCTCCAAGGCGGAAAACTACAAGCTGATCTACAACAACGCCGCCAAGCTGGCGCGGCTGTATGACACGGTTCGCCCCATGATGCACGAGCTGTATGACCAGCTGCTGAACGACCTGAAGCAGGGACGGAGGAAGTCGCCTGTGTTCACCCACCACATTGCCTATGTGGAGCGCACGCATTATCAGCGTCCGACACCGTATGAGCAGACCGATCCAAACCAGATTGTGGTGGACTACATTGCCAGCATGACCGACGACTACTTTATTGACCTGTATCACTACCTGTTCCCGAACAGCCGGTATCAGGTAGCCTACAGGGGATATTTTGACGAGTGAGGAAAAAAGGAATGTTTGAACAGCTTCGCAATGCCATTGAGCAGCACCAGACCATCATCATTCATCGCCACACCAATCCGGACGGCGATGCGCTGGGTAGTCAGATTGGCCTGAAACATCTGATCCAGCAGAATTATCCGGATAAAACCGTCTGGATGGTAGGGGATGCTGCCGGTCGCTACGCCTTCGTGGCTGATTCTGTGATGGACGACATCCCGGACAGCACCTATCAGGATGCGCTGGCGATTGTGCTGGACACCTCTGCTCCTGCGCTGATCAGCGACCATCGCTATCCGCTGGCGCATCAGACGGCGCGGATGGATCACCATCTGTTTGTGGAAAAAATCGCTGAGGTGGAAGTGATTGATTCCAGCTACGAAAGCTGCTGCGGTCTGGTCGCACAGATGGCGCAGGAATGCGGCTGGGTGGTCAATTTGCAGGCGGCGACGGCGCTTTTTACCGGCATGGTGACAGATTCGGGGCGCTTCCGCTACAACTCAGTGAATGCGCAGACCTTCCGTCTGGCCGCCTTCCTGATGGAGCAGCCCATTGATACGGCGGAAATTTATCGCAACCTGTATGCCACAGATTATCAGCAGCTTGTCGTGCGTGCAAAATTTCTGCTGCATGTCCGCTTTACGGAGAAGAACGTCGCCTATGTGTACACCACCATGGCTGAAAAGGCGGAATACGGCGTGGATGATTTCACGCTTTCCCGTGGCATGGTCAACAACATGGCCGACATGCGCGGTGTAGACATCTGGGTGAATTTCACCGAGAGTGAAAAAGGCGTCCTGTGCGAGCTGCGTTCCAGCCGGATGAACATCAATCCGATTGCCGTCAAGTACGGCGGTGGAGGGCATGCGATGGCCAGCGGCGCAACGCTGAAAAATCATGAGGAAGCCATGGCTATGCTGCATGATTTGGATAAAATGATGGAGGAAAATGCGTAAAATGGATATTCAGCATCAAATTTTGGAGCGAATCAAGGCGTATCAGACCATCATGCTCTTTCGCCATACACGAGTAGATGGCGACTGTGTGGGCGCAACGAAAGGCATGAAGGCGCTGCTGACGGCTTCCTTTCCGGAAAAGACCGTGCTGATTGTGGATGATGAGCATTCGGATTATCTGGCCTTTCTGGGCGAGGATGACGCACCGGTGCCTGACGAAACGTATGCGGATGCACTGGCAATTGTGCTGGATGTTGCCACGCCTGACCGGATTTCCAACCAGAAGTACACGGTGTGCAAAGAAATCATCAAAATTGACCACCACATTGGCGTAGCCACTTACGGTGATTTGCAATGGGTGGAGGAGGAACGTTCCGCCGCCTGCGAAATGGTCATTGACTTCTACGACCATTGCCGCGATGAGCTGACGCTGACCAAAGAAGCCGCGACGTACCTGTATCTGGGCATGGTAACGGATTCCGGCCGTTTCCGCTTCTCCTGCGTGAAGGGCGATACGCTGCGTTTGGCGGCCATCATGCTGGATGCCGGGGTGGACACGGAGTGGCTGTTTGCCCACCTGTATTCGGTGGAATACAATTCGCTGAAGTTCAAAGCGTATGTGTATGAGAACATGCAGCGCACGGAGAACGGCGTGGCCTACTTCTCCATCACCAAAGAAATTCGCGAACGCTTCGGCCTGACCTTTGAACAGGCGAGTGCCTCCATTTCCTATCTGGAAGGCATTCATGGCTATCTGTGCTGGCTGGCCTTCATTGAAGCGCCGGACGGAGCAATTCGTGTGCGTCTGCGTTCCCGTTTTGTGACGATCAATCAGGTTGCGGAGCGCTATCATGGCGGCGGTCATGCCTGCGCCAGCGGCGCGACGGTCTATTCGCAGGAGGAAATGGCGGC
>CAZGKQ010000132.1:0-4879 GCA_964526125.1 uncultured Faecalibacterium sp. | reverse complement strand
AATTCCGCCTTTCCGCCGCCGAACAGGCGCGTGAACGTTTCCGAGAAATACCCCTGCATCTTCGAAAAGTTTTCCACAAACGTCGAGCGCATCTGAATCAGCAGCCGCTCGATCAGCTCGCGCAGATCCATCTCCGCCTGCTTCAAGTCCTGCTGCTGGGCGGTCAGGTCGTCCACACGCGCCTTCGTTTCCGCGTATTCTTCCACCGCCCCCACGTTGACCGTCCCCAGCGCCCGGATTTGGCTTTGCAGCTCCCCGGCGCGACGGTCGCTTTCCTTCTCGTTAAATGGCTCGCGGCGGAATTCCTCCGCCCCGGCGTAGGTCAGCTTGTAGGTGTCCCAGATGCGGTTTTGCAGGTTTTTCTGCTCACTCTCCACCCTCGCGTGCGCCAGTTCCGTGCGGTGCTGCTTCTCGCTGTCGCGGTTGTAGCTTTCATGCAGATGCTCCATGTCGGTCAGGATGTCTCTCAAGGTCGCCTGTGCCTTGGCGCGGCGATCCTCGATGGCCTGTGCATCGCGCTCCTGACGCAGCTGTTCCTGCTGGCGGCATCGGGTTTCTTCTTCCTCCCGCGCCATTTCTGCCGCGTCGGCGGCATCCAGCTCGTCCATTTCGTGCAGTAGCTGATTGCGCCGCTCCTGATCACGCTCAATCTGGGCGCGATCCTGCCCGGCGTGCGCTTCGTCGCGTTCTAGGTCGCTCAGCCCGTGCCGCAGGTCGGAGAGCTGCAACGTGCGCACCATCAGCCGGTCATTGGCGGCGGTGGCGGCGGCACGCGCCTGTGCCAGCGCGTTTTGCAGCGCCAGCGTCTGCTGCTCCATCAGGCTCTGATCCACCTCTGCGCCGCTGCGCTGATGGTCAATGCTTTCCAGCTGCTGCGCAATATCCTCCAGCGACTGGCGGATTTGCAGCTTCGCCTGCTCCGTTTCCGCCATGCGCTGGCGGTGCGTCCGCAGCTCACCGGCAGCGTTTTCGTGGCGCGCCTGTTCCCGTGCCACGGCGATTTCCTGCTGGTGCAGCGCTTCGAGGGCTCTGCTCACGGCCTGATGGAGGGCGTTGGCGTTTTCCTGTTGCTGCGCCAGCGCCTGTTTGCGCTGTTCAAGCTGTGTGCGCCCCGTTTCCAGCCGTGCCGTCAGCTCCTTAAGCTCGCGCTCACGGCTGAGCAGATTTGACACCTTCGATTGCGCCGAACCGCCCGTCATCGAGCCGCCGGAGTGCATCACGTCGCCTTCCAGCGTTACCAGCCGGAAGGCATGATTCCCGGCGCGCATGATCGGAATGCCGTGGTCGAGGCTATCCGCAATGACCGTCCGACCCAGCAGGTTTTCCACAATCGCGCGATATTCCGGCGCGCACTGCACCAGATCACTCGCCACGCCGATGCAGCCCGGCAGTTTCAGCGCGTTCAGCTCGTTGCCATACAGTTTCTTGCTGCGAATGGCGCTGATGGGCAGGAAGGTGGCGCGTCCCAGCCGATTCTGGCGCAGGTAGGCAATCAGCTCCTTCGCTGTCTCCTCCGAGTCGGTGACGATGTTCTGCTGCGCCGCCCCCAGCGCCATGTCAATCGCGGTTTCGTAATCCTTCGGGACGCTCATGAGCTGCGCCAGCACGCCCTTCACGCCCTTCATGCCGCGCTGTCGGGCATAGCTGATGGCACGGCGGACGGCCATGTTATAGCCCTCCATGTCCCGTGTCATTTCGGACAGCACGTTTTGGCGGCTGGCTGCGGCCTGCAACTCGGCGGAGAGCTTTTCCGCCGCCTGACGCTGCTCCCGGAGCGCCGCGTCCGCTGCGTCTGCTTTCTGATGCGCCCGGACCAGATCGCCCTGACGCATCTGCTGATTCAATTCTTCTGTCTGTAATTGCGCTTCCACTTCGGTCAGCGCCTGTGCCAACACGGCCTCCTGCGTCTCCATTTCGCCGCTGGATGCCTCGATTTCCGTCAGGCGCTGTTCCAGCTGCGTCTGCATGGTGTGCAGGCGCGTTTTGTCATTGCGCACGTCGGAAAGACGGTTCATCTGGTCAATCACGGCGGCTTTGTGGCTTTCCAGCGCTGCGTCGGCTTCCTTTTCGGTTGCCTGAGCTTTTTCCGCATCGGCCTGTGTATTCGCCAGCACCTGCTCCGCCTGTTCAATCAGCCGCCGCTGCTGCGCCACATCGGCAAGGATTCGCGCATAGTCCTTTTCCATATCCGCCAGGCGGAGCTGTGCGTCCTCCTGCTCCTGCTCGATGCGGCGACGGTTTTCGCTGCGCGTCTCGCGGCGGCTTTCCAGCGCGGAGAGCTTCTTCTGCGATTCATGCACCCGTTCGGCGCAGGCCATCAGCGCTTCCCGGGCGCTGCTAATCGCCTGTTCCAGCTGCTCAATGCGGTTCTGAATGTCGTCGCGGCTGGCGCTTTTCTCGCTCAGCGTGTTTTCCGTGTCCGTCAGCACGGTCTGGATGGTCAGCAGCTCACTTTCCAGCTCGGAGAGTCGAGCCTTGGCGCGGTCGGAACGAATCAGGAACAGATTCAGATCCAGATCCTTTAATTCGGCGGACAATTCCAGATAAACGCGCGCGTTGCGGCTCTGCTCCTCCAGCGGCTTCAGGCGACGCGTCAGCTCATCCAGAATATCATCCACACGTTCCAGATTTTCCAGCGTTCGCTGAAGCTTCTTATCGGCTTCCTCCTTGCGCGCCTTGAATTTCACAATGCCGGCCGCTTCCTCAAACACCTGGCGGCGATCTTCGCTCTTCCGGGAGAGAATTTCGTCAATGCGCCCCTGTCCGATGATGGAATACCCTTCCTTGCCAATGCCGGTATCGCGAAAGAGGTCAATCACATCCTTCAGGCGGCATGATGTCCGATTCAGGTAGTATTCCGAGTCGCCGCTGCGGTAGACGCGACGCGTCACCATGACTTCCGCCGCATCCATAGCCAGCGCGTGATCTTCATTATCGAATACCAGCGAAACTTCGCAATACGAGAGGGGTTTCCGCTTCTGCGTGCCGTTGAAAATGACATCGGCCATGCTTGCGCCGCGCAGGGTCTTCGCGCTCTGTTCCCCCAGAACCCAGCGAACGGCATCGCCGATATTGCTTTTTCCCGATCCATTCGGGCCGACAATGCCGGTGATGCCTTCATCGAAGACGATTTCCGTTCGTTGGGCAAAAGACTTGAAGCCGTAAAGCTCCAATTTTTTCAGCTTCATATATTGTGCATAACTCCCTGTGGTCTTGGGGTCGTTGGTGGAACTGCTGACAACCGGGGATTCAGAGAATCCACCGAGAATATAGTATATCACAAAGCCGACCCTGCGACAAGGAGAGGGCGAGAATCAATTTTTTCGGCTTCGATGCGGCTGTTTTGGTGGGGCAGCGCCGCGACTTTGTGTTAATATTTTAATTCGCCGCTGGCTTGCATGGCTTCGTATTGCTCGATCGAAATCAGGCAGCGACGGGGTTTCGCACCCTCTTTCGCAGAAACAATCCCCCGCTCCTGCATCATGTCTACCAGTCGGGCCGCTCGCGCATAGCCCAGCTTCAAGCGCCGCTGAATCATGCTGGCCGATACTTCCCGATCCCGTACCGCCATTTCCACACATTGTGCAAACAAATCCCTGTCCGACGCGGAATACTCATCCACCGTCGAATTCGCATCCGGATCGTCCTCATCCCCGTCATTCCCCATGTTCTCCAGCTTTTCCATCTCGTCCAGCACCGAACGGTCATAATTCGCCGGGGAATATTCGCGGATAAAGTCTGTGATGCTGTTCACCTCGTCATCCGTCAGGAAGCAGCCCTGCACGCGAATGGGCGCAAAGGCCCCCATCGGCAGATACAGCATGTCGCCGTAGCCCAGCAGTTGCTCCGCCCCCACCCTGTCCAGAATGGTTCGGCTGTCGATGTTGGAGGTGACGGTAAAGGCGATGCGGCTGGGGATGTTGGCCTTGATAAGCCCCGTAATGACGTCCACGGAGGGGCGCTGCGTCGCAACGATCAGGTGAATACCGGCGGCACGCGCCAGCTGCGCCAGACGGCAGATGCGCTCTTCCACTTCCTTCTTGCAGGTCATCATCAGGTCGGCCAACTCGTCGATGATAATCACGATGCGCGGCATGGCCTCTTCGTCCTCGTCCAGCGTCGCGTTGTAACCGTCGATGGCGCGAACGCCCTTTTCCTGGAATCGGGCGTAGCGCTTCATCATCTCGTCCACCGCCCACGCCAACGCGCCGCTGGCCTTGTGGGGATCGGAGACCACCGGAATCAGCAGATGCGGAATGCCGTTGTAGCATTGCAGCTCCACCACCTTCGGGTCAACCAGAATCATGCGCACTTCCTTGGGCGAGCAGCGATAGAGCAGCGAGTTGATGATGGTGTTGATGCACACGGATTTGCCCGAACCGGTCGCGCCGGCGATCAGCAGATGCGGCATTTTGGCCAGGTCGCAGAGAATCGGGACACCGGCAATGTCCTTGCCAAGCGCCACGGTCAGCTTGCCCTTGGCCTTGTGCATGGCCTCGGATTGCAGCACTTCACGCAGGGTGATGGTGGTACGCTTGCTGTTGGGGACTTCCACGCCGACCAGCGACTTGCCGGGAATCGGCGCTTCAATGCGCACGGAGTTGACCGCCATGTTCATGGCGATGTTGTGGTTCAGATTCGTAATCTTGCTGACCTTGATACCCGGCGCGATTTCCAGTTCAAAGCGCGAAATGGCCGGACCATGCGTGATGTTGCGCACCTTGGCCGGAATGCGGAAGGACTTGAGCGTCTCTTCCAGCCGCTGCGTGCGCAGGGCATCCTCCTCCGCATTTGCGCCCTGCTGCCCCTGCTCGTCGCGCAGAAGCGTCAGCGGCGGATAGGTGTAGGGGATTTCCGGGTTGAAGGTGGACATCGGCGA
>CAZGKQ010000131.1:0-4895 GCA_964526125.1 uncultured Faecalibacterium sp. | reverse complement strand
ACCGCCGCCTGTCCAGCTCATTCCACACATCCCCCAGCGTTACGCCCTGCTGATACAGCAGCACCATCAGGTGATACAGCAGGTCGGCGGCTTCGTAGGTGACTTCTTCTTTGCTGCCTTTCATGGCGGCAATGATGGTTTCGCTGGATTCTTCCCCTAGCTTTTTGCAGATTTTCTCTACGCCCTCGCTTAGCAGATAGTTGGTGTAGCTGCCTTCCACTGGATGGGCGGCGCGGTCGGCAATCGTCTGATAATCCTGCTCCAGAATGGCGGCGGTGGCAGGGGCATCCTCATCGACAAAAATCTCGTTGAAGAAGCAGGTGGGATGGCCGGTGTGACAGGCCGCGCCTGTCTGGTCAACGGTCAGGAGGATGGTGTCGCCGTCGCAGTCGTAGCGCATGGCGATCAGCTTCTGCGTGTGGCCGGAGGTTTCGCCCTTTTGCCACAGCTGCTGGCGGCTGCGGCTGAAATAGGTGGCGTAGCCGGTTTCCAGCGTTTTTTCAATGGACTCGCGGTTCATGTAGGCCAGCATCAGTACGGCACCGGTTTTGGCATCCTGCGCAATCGCCGGTACAAGGCCGTTGGCATCAAACCTGATCTGATCAAAATTCATGTTGCTTCTCCTTTCACGGTGTGGGGGAGTTCACGGCTTTCAGGGCTTCGGGAACGGTGAAAGCCCCCTCGTACATCGCACGCCCCAGAATGGCTCCGGCGCAACCTGCGTCGCGCAGCGCCAGCAGATCGTCAATGCTGCTGACACCGCCAGAGCCGATCACGTCCAGCTGCGTGGTCTCAATCAGGCGCTGCGTGGCGACAATGTTGGGACCCTGCATCATGCCGTCGCGGCTGATGTCGGTATAAATGATGGTGCGAACGCCCATGTCGCGCATGCGCAGGGCGGCTTCGGTCGCGGTGATGGCGGAGGTTTCCACCCAGCCACGCGTGGCGATCAGGCCGTTTTTTGCATCCAGTCCGACGGCGATTTTTCCCGGAAATTCCCGGCACGCTTCCGCGACCAGTGATGGATTCTCAATGGCGGCGGTACCGATGATGCAGCGCGAAACACCGGCTTCGATGCGCAGGGCAATATCCTGCATGCAGCGCAGACCGCCGCCCAGCTCCACCGAGGCACCGAAGGTACGAACAACCTGCTGTATCAGCGGCAAATGGGCGGTTTTGCCCTCAAAAGCGGCGGCCAGGTCAACCAGATGGAGCCAGGAAGCGCCCTGACTGCGCCACTGCTGCGCCAGCAGAATGGGATCGCCAAAGACGGTCACATCGTCGCGCCGCCCCTGACGCAACCGGACGGCCTGACCGTCCAGTATGTCAATGGCTGGATATAGCTGCATGTGAAAACCTCCTGTCAGTCCAGCGTTCCCTTGGTGGACAAAACGCCCTGAATCCGGCTGTCCACCGCGGCGGCATCGCGCAGCGCGAGGCCAAAGGCTTTGAACAGCGCTTCCATTTTGTGATGATCGTTTTTGCCTTCCAGCACTTTCAAGTGCAGCGTCAGACCGGCGTTGACAGTGACGGCGCGGAAGAATTCCTCCGCCAGCTGTGTGTCCATTGTGCCGCACATGGGGGCGGCAAACGTTGCGGAAAAGGCGAGATAGGGACGGCCACTGATGTCCAGCGCGGCAAAGGCCAGTGCTTCATCCATCGGCATGAAGGCACTGGCGGCGCGGCGGATGCCTGCCCGGTCGCCCAGCGCCTCGCGCAATGCGCGGCCAAGACAGATGCCCACATCTTCCACGGTGTGGTGACTGTCCACCAGCAAATCACCGGTGCAGCGGAGGGTTAGATCCAGCTGGGCAAAGCGGCAAAGCGCATCCAGCATGTGGTCAAAAAAACCAATGCCGGTGGAAATCGTGGTCTGTCCATGGCCGTCCAGCGTCAGGGACAGATGAATGTCGGTTTCGCGCGTCGTGCGGTCAATCACAGCGCTGCGCATGGGTCAACCCTCCTTCAGCTCTTTGCCGAAGCGGATGGCGACGGCATTGGCGTGTGCATCCAACCCTTCCTGACGCGCCAGCAGCATGACCTGATCGGAGATACGCTCCAATTCGCCACGCGAGCAGTAAATCAGGCTGGACTTCTTCACAAAATCATCCACCGACAGGGGAGAGAAGAAGCGTGCCGTGCCGCTGGTGGGCAGCACATGGTTGGGGCCGGCCAGATAGTCGCCCAGCGGTTCGGGGGAATAGTGGCCGAGGAAAATCGCGCCTGCATTCTCAATCAGCGGTAGCAGCGCAAAGGGATCCGCCACGGACAGCTCCATGTGCTCCGGAGCAATCTGGTTGGCGATTTCGGCGCAGTCCTTCAGCGTCGGGGCGACAACGATGGTTCCGTAGGCGCTCAGACTCTGTTCTACGATGTCTTTTCGCGGCAGCAGCGCGGTCTGCTCCGCCAACGCTGCATCTACCGCCTGTGCCAACGCAGCACTGTCGGTGACGAGAATCGCGGCGGCCAGCGGATCGTGTTCCGCCTGTGAAAGCAAATCGGCAGCTACATAGCGCGGATCGGCGCTGTCATCGGCAATCACCAGCACTTCGCTGGGGCCAGCCACCATGTCAATGCCGACATGGCCGAAGACCTCGCGCTTGGCGTTGGCGACGTAGATGTTGCCGGGACCGGTGATTTTGTCTACTCTTGAAATACTTTCCGTGCCGAAAGCCAGCGCGGCCACGGCCTGTGCGCCGCCGACTTTGTAGATTTTGTCCACCCCGGCCAGATCTGCCGCCACCAGCGCCAGCGGATAGCTGACACCACCATCTTTGCCGGGGGGCGTGACCATGATGATCTCCCTCACCCCGGCGACTATGGCAGGCAGCACGTTCATCAGCACGGAGGAGGGATAGGCCGCCGTGCCGCCGGGCACATAAACACCCACGCGCTTGAGCGGCGTGACCTTCTGTCCCAGCGAAATGGCCGGGTCAAAGTTAATCCAGGTATTCTGCTTCTGCTTTTCGTGGAAGGCGGTGATGCGTCGGGCGGCTTCGCGCATGGCTTCCAGCCATTCGGGGCTGGCGGCTTCGTAGGCGCGGTCGATTTCCTCCCGGGTCACCTGAACGGTTTCCGGCGTGAGGCGAACGTGGTCGAAGCGCTCCGTCAGGTCAAACAGCGCCTGATCGCCCTGCTCGCGCACAGCGGCCACGATGTCCTTGACGCGGCGCGAAATTTCCTCATTTTGCAGCTGGGAGCGGTTCATTACGCGCTGCTGGAGCGCCTGTGCGTTGGATGATTGCAAAATCGGAATCATACGTCTTCCTCCTGTCCGGCGGCCACCAGCGCGGCCAGCCCGTCGATGATCTGTCGGATGCGTTCGCGTTTCGTTTTCATGGCGACACGGTTGACGACAAGGCGCGCGGAAACGTCGCAGACATCTTCCAGCACGCTCAGGCCGTTGGCGCGCAGCGTGGAGCCGCTTTCCACGATGTCCAGAATCACATCGGAAAGGCCAATGACCGGCCCCAGTTCCACCGAGCCGTGCAGCTCGATAATTTCAATGGTCTGTCCCTTGCTGTCGTAGTAGCTTCTTGCAATATGCGGATATTTGGTCGCGACGCGGAAAGTAGCGCGGTTGACGCTGGCTGTCTGCTGGCTGGAATATCCGGCGATGCACAGGCGGCATTTGCCAAAGGCCAGATCCAGCACCTCATACAGCTCGCGCCCGGCTTCCAGCAGCGTGTCTCGCCCGACAACGCCCAGGTCGGCCACGCCGTGGTCAACGTAGGTGGGCACATCGGAGGGCTTGACCAGAATGAAGCGGATATTCTGCGCTTTGTCCCACAAAACGAGCTGGCGGCCGGGATTGCGCGGCTCGGTGCAGTCAATGCCCAGCTGCTCAAGCTGATCCAGCGCCTGTTCGGCCAGCCGCCCCTTCGCCAGCGCGAAGGTGATGACCGGATTCGCCATCAGAACACCGCCTTTCCATACTGTTCTAAGATGTTGCCATTCAGATAAACGGCGGCGGAAGCCTGTCCGGCATCCACGCGCTGGCGCAGCGCAGGCGCGTCCAGCCCGTACAGCAGTGCGGCGGAAACGCCCTTGCGGCGGAGTTGCTGTGCATAAGCAATGGCCTGTGGCAGACAGCCCGGCGCGAAGGAAATGCAGACATCCGGCTGCGGCGGTGCGAAGGCAGCCCCCTGACGTTCCAGCGCCATCAGTGTCAGCTTCATCGAAAGGGCAAAGCCGGTGGCCGGAATGGCGCGGCCAAACCGCGCCGGAAGCCCGTCGTAGCGACCACCGGAAAGCAGCGGCTGTCCTAACTCGGCACATAAGGCATGAAAAACCATGCCAGAATAATAATTCTGCTGTTGCGTCAGCCCCAGATCAATGCGAACGCAGTCAGCGCAGCCGTAATCGGCCAGAATCGCCAGCACCTGCCGCAGATGCTCAATGGCCTGAAGGCAAACAGGGGATTGCGTCAGCGCACACGCTTCATCCAGCACGGATAAATCGCCAAACAGCTGCGGCAGACGCATCAGGCGACGGGACACATCCTGCTCAATGGCCAGCTGATCCAGATAAAGCTGCATGTCCAGCGTGTTTTTGCGTGCCATCAGCTCGCGGACGGCGCTGCATTGCGCGTCGCTCAAACCGGCCTCCTGAAGGAAGCCGCTGATGAACTGCACCTGTCCCAATTCGATAAGGAAATCCTGCAATCCGGCGGCCTGAAGAGATTCAACGGCCAGCGCAATCACTTCGGCATCGGCCTGGGCGCTGCCTTCGCCCATCAGCTCCACCCCGGCCTGCGTGTCCTCGCAGAGCAGGGAAAGCGTTTCGGAATAGAACTTGGCGGCGGATTGCACATAGCACAGCCGAAGCGGCAGCGGCGCTTCCCGAAGGCGACCGGAAGCCAGACGCACCGAGGGAATGGTGGAATCAGGGCGAAC
>CAZGKQ010000130.1:0-4936 GCA_964526125.1 uncultured Faecalibacterium sp. | reverse complement strand
TGCAATGTGCGGCGGACTGTGCGCTTCGCGGCGAAAAGGTGCTGCTGGTGGATGGACAGAACCGCGTGACCATTCTTCCACCGGGAACGTATCATTTTTCGGCCATGCCGGGACGGAAGCTGTCGTTACTGGCCTATACGCCGCAGGTGCACGGCGTAACCATCACCGGCACGCGCTGGGAGCTGCACGAAAAAACGCTGCTGTCCCATATTCCGCTGGGGTGCAGCAACGAGTTCACCGCTCCGGAAGCGGTGCTGTCCTTCAGTGAAGGATTGTTGATGGTTTGCTATAGTGCAGATTTGTCTTTTGTGGAAAAGTGACGATTTTTGCGAAGTAGTGAAAACAGGCTTGTTCTGTGGCGCGAAAAATGCTAAAATAAAAGCTATTCACTACAATATTGGCCGAGCGAAGGAGGAACGCGCATGGTGGAACTGGGAAAGCTGTTGACGGAGGGAAAAGGGAAGCGCGTCTACGCCACGGATGATCCGGATACGGCGGTGGTTTATTTTAAGGACGAAGCGATGGCCTTTCACGGCCTGAAGCGTGGCCGGATTCTGGGCAAGGGCGAGGTCAACAACGCCATCAGCGAGCAGTTTTTCAAAATGCTGGAGGAAAACGGTATTCGGACGCACTATATCCGTCACCTGGATCCCCGGCAGAGCCTGATTCGCCGCTGCGAGATTATCCCGGTGGCCGTTAAGGTGCGCAACCGTGTGGCCGGTTCCTTGGCGAAGCGCCTGGGTCTGCCGGTTGGCACGCGGCTGGACTCCACTGTGATTGAACTGGTACGCAAGGATGTGGAAGCCGATGATCCGCTGGTCAACCTGACCCACATTGAGGCGCTTCATCTGGCCACGGCGGAAGAAATCGCCTTCGTAATGGGGACGGCGAAGAAGATCAATCGGATTCTGTCTGATTTTACGGCGGAAATTAACGTGGAGCTGGTGGACTTCAAGCTGGAATTTGGCCGTTATCACGGGCAGCTGCTCGTTGCGGACGAAATCAGCCCGGACTCCGCACGGTTCTGGGATTCCCGGACGCATGAGCCGATGGATCTGGATCGCTTCCGCCGTGATTTGGGCGATGTGGAGCAGGCGTATCAGGATCTGCTGCATCGCATGATGGGGGAAATTGAATAACGAACTACCAATGAGCAAATCCTGAAAAATGCACAAAAGTCTCGTTATAGCGTGTCGTCATCAGGATTTGTGACCGTCAGAAAGAGCGCTTTGCTCGAAAACGGATCTCCTTATATTCTTTGTGCGTTATGATTGCAGTGTGCGATTTTTCTGCATCATAACGCTTTTGTATACATTGATTGTTTCCATCGCGACTTGATCCCAGTCATCATAGCCTTTCGCCACTTCTTTTGCCGCATTTTTGCATTTCACAACCAATTTCGGCTCATCCAGCAGTTGTTGAAGCTTCTGCCGAAGCGCTTGGACATGGCCTGCCGGAAAACTCACACCTGCCCCTTGCAAAACCTCCGTGCAACCGTCAATATTACTGGTCAGGCAGCAGTTCCCATAGCTCATCGCTTCCATCAACGCCAACGGCATGCCTTCCGTCTCGCTGGCCATCACAAACGCATACGCATGGCTGTACAGCTCCTGAAGAAGCCTTCCTTCTACAAATCCAGTAAACAGAATTCGCGCATCCTGACTTGCCAGACGGTGCAATTTCGCCGTGTACGAGGCTGAATGAGCGGAATCGCCAGCAATGACAAGTCGTTTTTCTGTTCGCAGCAGCTGAAATGCCTGAATTAAATCATCAATCCGCTTTTCTGGAGCAATGCGCCCAACAAACAGGAAATAGTTGTCGGGTGTTAAACCTTTTTGCAAAATCAGATCGGCTTTTTGCGGAATTGCTTCTGCCATCCCGTTTGGAATCAATGCTGTTTTGCGCCGATAAGTTTGCCAGAAATACTGCTGCGTAGCGTGATTGAGAACGATGATTTCATCGGCAAATCGAACCGCCATGCGCTCGCCCAGTTTGATGCACCATGAACCCAACCCACGCTGCCATTTTGCACATTGCCAATTTAGTCCGTGAATCGTGACAACGACACGTTTTCCAGCCAGTTTAGGCAGAAAACAGAACAGTGCTGGTCCTTCTGCATGTACATGTACCAGATCGAAATCTCCGAATGTTGCGCAAAGGGATGCGCAAAAGCTGGCGGATAGTGCGGATAGGCCTTTAACCGGCAGCACCGGAACGTTTTTCAATTGGATGCCCTGACGGCATTGGTTTTCCGTGTTTTGTACTGGTTTGTGCCGATTGAAGCATGTCACCCGATGTCCGTGCTGCGCTATTCTGGAAGCCAGTTCAGTGACAACCAGCTCCACGCCGCCTGCGCGTGACGGGATTTGCTTTTGACCCAGCATGGCAATCTTCCACGTCGTCTGTGCCATTCGGATACCGCTCCTTTTGCTTTGGTTTGAGGAAACCGGAGTTATTTATAGATAACACGCATCCCACATCCCCATCAAAGCCCCGAAAATCTAATACGCCTCGGTGACAATTTCGTAATTCCCGTCAAGTTATTTGATCCCCATGATGTTTGCGGTCATCGCAAGGATGAAAAAGCAGAATCCGCCGATGCATTTGGCCGTCTTCTTCATCGGCCGGAACCCTCGTCGTCTGGATTCGGCTCTTTGCCGACGCACCAGCCGCGTAGTTTGTTGACGGAGCGTTCCACGGCATCCTTACTTTCCTTCCATGGTTCGTTGTGGAAACGGTAGTCAAATTTTTTGATGAACCAGCTGACATCCTCCTGTATGCGGTCGAACGCTTCGGTTTCCAAGCGGCAAAGCAATTTGGCGAAAGGCGCAAGCTCGCGGTTGGGCAGCTCTTCTGGTGCAAGGCGGAGCAGCTGCACCGTGTGGGGAAGGCAAAGCCCCTTGCTCTGCTCAAAATGGCGGCGGAAGTCGGCATCATTCTGGTAGAGGTGGAAGAAGGTGTGCAGATAGCGGTTCATGTTGTCCTCAATCGCTTCGCACACGATGCAGGTCTTTTCCAGCTGCTCCAGCTCGGCAATGGCGTTTTCCATCGCTTTGGCCGGGGAGGGCGCTTTGCCGGAAATGCGGTCGATCAGGGAAGCACTGGTCGCACCGTTGGCCACCTGCTGGATGTGCTTGAACGCCTTGTCCATGCGCTGCCGGGATTCCGTCAGGTGCGATTCCAGCATCAGCGCGTGACCAAGCCGGTTGTCCCGGCTGAACAGCAGCCGCTGATGATGTCGGCAGAAGCCCTTTTTGTTCACCTGAATGCGCACATCCGGCTCCATGACGGAGGCGCCGAGGGAATATTCGATCTGCTGAAGCTCGACGTGGCGCTTGAGCGCACAGAGCAGACATTCGCAGTCCAGCTTTGCAGCATCCCAGACGGGGATGGTATCAATGTGGTAACGCATAATATAAAGTACACTTCCCTTCATCAATTCAGTGAAAACAGAAATATTCCGGTTGAAACATATACAGTATATCACAAAGCAGACAACGCTGTCATCTGCAAAAAGCATCATTTGCGCAAAAAATTCGGGAACGTGCATCGTTTTCAATGGCGGATTTGCTCATGTCCCCGAAGGATGATGCTTTATTCTGAGGAAAATTCCCCTCAAAAGCAAAACGGGTTTGCAATATGTTCTGCGCAAAACACTTTGACGGCCATCCGATACATGGCTTTTGCATGAATGCGGTCATGCCAAATGAAGCGGCGGAGTACCTTGCGCAGTGACCAGTCTTCCCCATAGCTGCCTTCAATGACGGCGTTTTGCAGGAAATCGGAGGTGGATTCAAGCGCTTCAAATCCGCGCTTGCGGCAGTCATGTATGTTTCCGTCATTGTCGGCTTCCACATTGATCTCCGCAAAATAATACGCATTGACATTTTTGGTATGTTCGTACATTTCATTGGCTGTCCGGGGAACCTGCCCGTAGAAGGTTTTGCGTTCCGGTGCGGAAAATGCGTTTGGATCGGGGATTGATTCGTACAGGGCAAGAAAATCTTTCGCCGATTTCAACGCGAGATTTTTCAGCGTCCCGTATTCCTCGATGGTCAGCGGTGTTCGTTCGCTTTCAAACAGCACATCGGAATCTGCATCCCGAATGGTCAACTCGGAGCTTTTTTCGCCGACAATCACGATTCCCGGTTCGTCAGGGGCGTTCACGCCCAGCCATTTGCAATAAGAAGCAATCTCCTGGGACATCTTCGCTTTTGCAATCTCAAGGCTTTCGCCACGGGTATATGCACCGATATAATTCGCAGCATAAAGCAGGGTGTCGTGGCCGTTATGTTCCCACACGCAGTTGATCATCATATGTCCTCCTTAATGGTTTTCCTGCTGCTTTTCAAATTGAGTGGTTGCTTTGAATGCCAAGTCTGGTAAAAATATGCTGTACCAGATTTTCGATGGATATATCCATCGTGGCGATATGGATGCCTGGCAAAGTTGCGATACCGGCCATCGCCAGGTCGATGTTCTCCATGCACCAGCAACCTTCGTCTTCGCCACGCGTCAAAATACGATCATGAATCGTTTTGTAATCAGCTCCTAAAATGATCAAATCGGTTTTGATGTGATCGCCCCTTAATCTTTGAATGATTTCATAGGATTTCTCGCGCAGCAAAGTCATGGGGACAAGAATATCTTTGTGAAACTGGTTGTGGATGTCTTTCAGAAGGAGATAGCAAAATTCCGCCCACAGGGGATAATCCTCAAAAACATACCCATACGGGCAGTCAGGATAATTTCCTCGCACCGCATTGCCGACTTCCTCGGCATCGAAAATCAAGGCATTTTCCATCTGTGCGGCCATCGCTTCCGCCAAGGTCGATTTACCAACGCCATACGCACCACTGATCCAGATAATCACGAAAACAAGCTCCTTTCGTAAAGTGTTGCTGCGACGCTCTCCTGATTGCGCATATCCATTATA
>CAZGKQ010000129.1:3733-4963 GCA_964526125.1 uncultured Faecalibacterium sp. | reverse complement strand
TCTGCCCTGCCACCAGACGGCGCAGCTCCGCCGTCTCCTGCGACATCACCACGGTATGATCCGGGTCGCCCAGTGCCTGCCGCCACTGCTCGCACGTCGTTTTGCCCGTCACCAGCCCCAGCAGCATCAGCCGATCCGCCCGAATGCCCTGAACGACGCTGCCCTCAAAGCCCTTCTGCAAATCGTCCGTCAGCAGATATGCCCCACGGAAAGCACCATCTTCCAGCGAAAGCATGCGCTGATTTCCAGCCACATCCGGGTCGTTCATCAGCGGATATTGCGCCAGCAGCGCCTGCACGTCCTCGCCCAGCGTCGCCGGAATGGCCGGGAAGCCGCCGTCAATCGCGGTGGTCAGGCTGTCCCGTGTATTGTCCGCCAGTTGAAGGTGTTTCAGCACCCCTAACCGCGCCAGAATGCCATCCGGCGACGTGTCCAGCTGCGCTTCCAGTTCGCTCCACAGGACGGTGATCGTCCCAGCCTGTTCCGACAGCGTTTCAAACCGGCGAATCGGATAATGCAGCGTCAGCCCGTATTCCGACAGCGAAAACACCTCCGGCATCGGCAGAAGCTCTGCCGCTCCCAGATGGGAGCTGATTTCCGGCAGAATGTCCTCGGCAATCAGGTCATGGATGGCCTCCTGCGCCGCCTCCGCATCCGTGAAGAGCATGTCCAGCGTGATTTCCTCGCCTGTTCGCAGATCTACATTCACCGCTGCCCATTCCTGCGTGGATCGTTCCGTCTCCAGCGCACCGCTGGACAGGATGGCCACAGACAGCACGTCCTCCTGCAAAACCGCCGTGTAGGTGACAGACACCTTCACCGGAGAGGACATCAGCACGGCCATGCGCGTCAAGCGATTTTCAATTTTCCCGGCGGCCAGCAGTTTTTCATTCACGGATTGCTGCACCGCTTCATCCGCCAGCCCCGAAAGCACCGGATAATGGACGCTGCTGCCACCCAGTTCCAGGCCGTTGTCGGTCAGGGTCGGGGTGGCCGTTTCGGCGGAAAGGGCATTTTCCGCGCTTTCGTCCTGCACGGGAGAGATCGTCTGGGTGGGAGCAACTTCCTCCGCCGTCACCCGGACGGGGGGATGGGCTGAAAAGCCTGTCAACAGCAGCATCGCCGCCAGCAAAGCGCAAATTCGTTTCATAAAGCGTTCCTCCTTGTTGTTGATTGCAAGTCGGGTCTATCCCACCTTATCTAACGAGTTCACGCAGGATTTCCCTGCAT
>CAZGKQ010000129.1:0-3633 GCA_964526125.1 uncultured Faecalibacterium sp. | reverse complement strand
CCGCCCGGCACGGGAACGCTCATCACGCTCATGCTCAGTATAATCACCATGCCCATCAGCATGGCCGTCACGGTCAGCCAGAGAACTGGCTTGCGGCGGCGAAAATCCTTTGGCTCCGTTACACTCTTTTGCTCCGTCATGCAGAATCAGATCCTTTCGTTTGGGGAGAAATTTCCCTATACAATTTTTCAGGCGTTTTCCATCGCGTTGACACGCGCCAGCCCGTCATCCAGACGGCGGAGGGTTTCCTCCTTGCCCAGCAGATAGGCAATTTCAATCGCACCACCGGGCGTACTCTGCTGGCCGGAGATGGCAATGCGCAGCGGCCAGAGCGCCGTGGCATTCTTCATGCCAGCCTCAGCAATGGCAGCCATCAGCGCATCGTGAATCACCGGCTCCGTCCACTCCGTCAATCCTTCCAGCACCGGACGCAGCAGGTTCAGCGCCTTCAGGCAGGCTTCCTTATTCGTCTTGGCCTTTTTGTTGATGTACAGGGCGCTGTCGTATTCCGGCAGCTGCGCCAGGAAGCGCACCATGTCCGGCACCAGATTGAACACCTCCGTGCGCCCCTGCATCAGCTCGGCCAGCCGCTTGTAATCCATGCTGCTGCCCTCACCGAACACCTTGTCAAACCACGGCGTGACCATTTCCAGATACTTTTCCGGGGTGAGACGGCGGATGTACTCCGCGTTGAACCACGTCAGCTTCTTCACGTCGAAGATGCCCGGCGCTTTGTTGATGCGGTGGATGTCAAAGGCCTCCACCAGCTCGTCCAGGGTAAAGAATTCGCGGTCGTCACCGGGATTCCAGCCCACCAGCGCCAGATAGTTGACGATGGCTTCCACCAGATAGCCCTTGTCCACATAGTCGGAGAAATACGCATCGCCATCGCGCTTGGACAGCTTGTGCTGGGAGTCACGCATGACCGGGGGCATGTGAATGTACTGCGGAATCTCCCAGCCGAACGCCTCATAGAGCAGGTTGTACTTCGGGGTGGACGAGAGATACTCCATGCCGCGCATGACGTGAGTAATGCCCATCAGGTGGTCGTCAATGACGTTGGCAAAGTTGTAGGTCGGCATGCCGTCCTGCTTGATCAGCACCATGTCGTCCAGCGTGTCGTTGGGGAAGGTCATGTGGCCAAACACCAGATCGTCGTAGCTGGTTTCGCCGGTGGTGGGCGCGTTCTGGCGGATGACGTACGGTACGCCGGCATCCAGTTTGGCCTGTACTTCCTCTTCCGTCAGATGCATGCAGTGCTTGTCGTACTTGAACACCTCGCCATTCGCCTCACAGGCCGCGCGACGCTCTTCCAGCTCCTCCTTGGTGCAGAAGCAGTAATACGCGTGGCCGGACTTCACCAGCTGCTGGGCATATGGCAGATAAAGATTCTTGCGTTCAGACTGAATGTAGGGGCCCACCGGGCCGCCCACGTCGGGACCTTCGTCCCAGTGCATGCCGCAGCGGCGCAGCGTGTCGTAAATGACCTCCGTCGCGCCTTCCACAAAGCGCACCTGATCGGTGTCCTCAATGCGCAGGATGAACTTGCCGCCATTTTTCCGGGCGAACAGATAACCATACAAAGCCGCACGCAGACCGCCCAGGTGCATAAAGCCCGTGGGCGACGGCGCGAAGCGTGTGCGTACTTCCTGACTCATGGTTGAAATCTCCTTTTTGAGAAAGCCGGGAAAACCGGCGCTGTATTATTTTGCCTTGGCGAAGGTGTCGCGCAGTCCAACCGTGCGGTTGAAGACCGGGCGTTCCGCCGTGGAATCCGGGTCTTTGCAGAAATAGCCCGTGCGCAGGAACTGAAGCGCCGTTCCCGGGGCGCATTCCTTCGCATACGGTTCAATCAGGCCGTCCACAACGGTCAGGCTATGCTGATTGAGCTTTTTCAGGAAATCGTAGTCCGCCCGGGAGAGGTTCGCATCCGCTTCGCCGTCGGGCTCGGTGTCCGCTTCGGCAGCTTCTTCCGCCGCGACTTCCGCCGCCTCGTCTTCCAGCGCGCTGTCGTCCGCCAGCAGCGGATCATAGAGACGTGCTTCAAACGGCACCGCATCCGCCGCGCTGACCCAGTGCAGCGTCTTGCCCTTGATCTTGCGATCTGCGCCTTCGCTGCCGGACAGGCTATCCATGTCCACCGTGCAGTAAACCTCGGTCACGTTACCGTTTTCGTCCTTCTTGCATCCCTCGCACTTGACGATGTAGGCTGCATTCAGGCGCACCTCGAAACCGGGGTACATGCGCTGGAACTTCTTCGCCGGGACTTCCATGAAGTCTTCCTGCTCAATATAAATTTCACGGCCAAACGTGACGGTATGGCTGCCCATTTCCGGGTGCTTCGGGTGATTTTCCACCGTCAGCGTCAGTGTCTTATCCGCATCCCAGTTGGTCAGCACCACCTTCAGCGGATGCAGCACGGCCATCACGCGTGCCGCCTTTTCGCCCAGATCTTCGCGGATGCATGCATCCAGCAGCGCCGTATCCACCGTGGAATCCGCCTTGCTCAGGCCGATGCGGCTGACGAAATCGCGAATCGCAGCGGCGGTGCAGCCACGGCGGCGAAGACCGGACAGCGTGGGCATGCGCGGATCGTCCCAGCCCTTGACATAGCCGCCCATCACCAGCGCGCGCAGCTTGCGCTTGCTCATCACCGTGCGCGTCATGTTCAGACGGGCAAATTCAATCTGGCGCGGCTTAGCCGGGAGCATGTCCTGACTATGCTCCACCACCCAATCGTAGAGGGGGCGATGAATCTCATATTCCAGCGAGCAGAGGGAGTGGCTGATGCCTTCCAGCGCGTCGCCGATGGGGTGTGCAAAGTCATACATCGGATAGATGCACCACTTGTTGCCCGTCCGCCAATGTTCCTTGTAGAGGATGCGGTACATGGTCGGATCGCGCATGACAATATTGGGCGATGCCATGTCGATTTTTGCACGCAGCGTGTACTGGCCTTCCGCAAATTCCCCTGCGCGCATGCGGCGGAACAGATCCAGGCTTTCCTCTGCCGGGCGATCACGCCAGGGGGAGTTTTTGCCGGGTTTCGTCAGCGTGCCACGATATTCGCGCATCTGATCCTTATCCAGCTCATCCACATAGGCCAGACCGCGCTTAATCCAGTCTTCGGCGATTTCGTAGCACTTATCGTAGTAGTCCGACGCATAGTACAGGCCACCCGTCCAGTCAAAGCCCAGCCAGTGAATATCGTTTTTGATCGCCTCGACGAACTCGGTATCTTCCTTTGCCGGGTTGGTATCGTCAAAGCGCAGGTTACACTTGCCACCAAACTTTTCCGCTGTCAGAAAGTCGGTGATCAGCGCCTTGCAATGGCCAATATGCATATAGCCATTGGGTTCAGGAGGAAACCGCGTATGCACTTGCGTGTAGCGACCATCCTTCAGATCCTGTTCGACGGCTTCCCAGACAAAATTGCTGCGAGTCGTTGCTTCTTCCATAAAAATCGTTTCCTCCTTACCTCATTTTGCCGCCCTCGGGGATTATAGAAGGGGCATTTCACCATTATAACGGCATTTCCCGGAAAATACAAGGGTTCAGGTAAAATTTCAATCAAGGCCGTGTAGCGTTACAATAGATGTGAGACCAAGGGAATAGAAAAAAGCGATTGAGTGT
>CAZGKQ010000128.1:0-5000 GCA_964526125.1 uncultured Faecalibacterium sp. | reverse complement strand
ATGAGTGATCTTCACGAAATGGCCTGCAAAAGCCGTCAGGCCGCGTGGCTTCTTGCCGCATCCGCGCTGGAAGAGCGCAATCTGGCGCTAAGGAAAATGGCCGATGTGCTCCTTGAACGCCGGGAGGACATCTTCGCCGCGAACGAAAGTGACATTCAGCGCGCCATGCAGGAAGGATTATCTGCCCCACTGCTGGGACGGCTGAAATTCCGCGAGGAAAAGCTGCAAGCCGTCGTGGACGGGTTGCTGGCACTTGCTGAACTGCCTGACCCCATCGGCATGACGACCATGTGCCATGAAATCACGCAGGGGCTGAAGCTTTACCGCGTCACCTGCCCCATTGGTGTGGTTGGCGTGATTTTTGAAAGCCGCCCGGATGCGCTGGTGCAGATTGCCTCTCTGGCGCTGAAGAGTGGCAATGCCGTGCTGCTCAAAGGTGGCCGCGAAGCGCTCCAGACCAACGAGGCACTCTGCTCCTGCCTGCGCCTCGCCGCCAAAGAGGCCGGGCTGCCCATGGATTTTGCGCAGCTGCTCACCACGCGTGAGGACGTCACCGCCATGCTGCGCGAAGATGCGCTCATTGACCTCATCATTCCCCGTGGCAGCAAGGAATTTGTGCGCCACATCATGGACAACAGCCGCATTCCCGTGCTGGGGCATTCTGACGGCATTTGTCATGTCTATGTGGACAAGGCCGCTGATGTACCGATGGCCGTTTCCATCGCCGTGGACAGCAAGGCGCAGAACGTTGCCGTCTGCAATGCCTGCGAAACGCTGCTGGTGCATCAGGACATCGCGGCGGAATTCCTCCCTGCGCTCCTGCCGACGATGCAGGAAAAGCATGTTCGACTGCTGGGGGACGAAACGGTTCGCCGCTATATTCCCGTTGAACCGGCCACCGAAGACGACTGGCAGACGGAGTATCTGGACTTTGTGCTGTCCATCCGCGTAGTGGATTCACTGCAACAGGCCATCTGGCACATCAACCACTATGGCAGCCACCATACCGACTGCATTGTGACGCGCGACGACGCAGCCGCCCAGGAATTCCTGACGGGCGTTGATTCTGCCGGGGTTTATCGCAATGTGTCCACCCGGTTTGCAGATGGTTTCGTCTACGGCTTCGGCGCAGAGGTCGGCATCGCCACCGGCAAGCTGCATGCACGCGGCCCAATGGGGCTGGATGGCCTGACTACCTACAAATACAAGCTGCTGGGCGATGGTCATCTGATGGCTGAAATGAAAAATCACGCGCGCGAATACACCCATCGCGTCCTGAACGAGGATTGTCCGCTATGACGCAGGGAATTGCATTTTTCGATTTTGATGACACGCTCTGCCCCGGGGATTCCATCCTCCCCTACCTGCTCTACTGCATCCGCCATGGCGTCGCCCCCAGGCGGCAGCTCGTCAAGGCGGCACTGGCCTTTTTGCGCTGGAAGCTGCAACCCGGTGCCGCTTCACAGGCCAAGGCCGTCACGCTCTCCTTCCTGCGTGGCAAAAAGCAATGTGACATGCTGGAGCTTTCGCGCGCCTTCTTCCGCGATGAATACGCCCAGCGCTTCTATCAGCAGGGGCTGACGGAAATCTGGTCGCTGCGCTCGCAGGGCATGAAAGTGGTGGTAGTCAGCGCCTCCCCCGACGTTTACATGCAGGTTCTGCCGGAATTCATGCCCATTGACGCAGTTCTGGCCACGCCCTGCGAAACGGATGAAAACGGCATTTACACCGGTCGGGTTGGGCAAAACTGCAAGGGCGAGGAGAAGGTGCGCCGTATCACGGCCTACCTGAAGGAAAACGGCTTTGTGCTGGACATGAAGTGCTCCTCGGCCTATGGCGATTCCCCATCGGATGCGGACATGATGTCGCTGGTCAATCGCGCCGTGCTAGTCAATCCGAAAAAGAAGCTGCTTCGCCGCCGTCCGGATGGGCTGATTGTCCACTGGAAGAACTGAAGAACGAAGGAAACGTCATGCAGTCTATTCAGCACTATTCATCCCCCATTGGTGACATTCTTCTGGCTGCTGATGACATCGGCCTGACAGGATTATGGCTTGAGGGAGAAAAGTATTTCGCTCATTCGCTCAACAGGGCGCATGAAGAACGGGCTCATCCCGTCCTCAGCACAGCAGCGCACTGGCTCGATGTCTACTTTTCGGGCGCAGAACCTGATTTTGCGGTGCCACTTCATTTCACAGGCACCGCCTTTCAGCAGGAGGTCTGGGAGATTCTCCGCACCATTCCCTATGGGCAAACCACCACCTACGGCGCGATTGCAAAGCAGCTGGCCGCCAGGCACGGGCAGGCTTGCATGTCCGCCCAGGCCGTTGGTGGTGCAGTCAGCCGTAACGAAATTTCCATCATCATCCCCTGCCACCGCGTGATCGGCGCAGATGGCAGCCTGACGGGCTATGCCGGTGGACTGGACAAAAAGCTGCAACTGCTTCGGCTGGAAAAAGCCAGCGGTTTCAGGCTCTGATTCATGAATGCGGCTTTCCGCCGTAAAAAACACCAATTTCAGAAAGGAATTTATTTTTTATGATGCGCTTGCAAAAGTTTCTGGCACTTTCCGGCGTGGCTTCACGCCGAAACTCCGAAAAGCTCATTGCGGAAGGACATGTGGCCGTCAATGGCCGTACCGTCACGGAAATGGGCATCCAGATTGATGAAGGTCGCGATGTGGTGACGGTGGACGGCAAAACCTGCCGCATCCAGCAGGAAAAGCACTATCTGGCCTACAACAAGCCGATAGGAGAAGTGACGACCGTCACCGACCCGGAGGGGCGCGCCACTGTCATGGACAAATTCCGCGACTATCCCGTTCGCCTCTATCCCGTTGGACGGCTGGACTACGACAGCGAAGGACTGCTGCTGCTGACCAACGACGGCGATTTGATGAACAACCTGCTCCACCCCAGCCGTGAGGTGAGCAAGGAATATCTGGTCAAGGTCTCCAACCGTGTCAGTGAGGAAACTATCCGCCGCCTTCGCGCAGGCGTTCGGCTGGACGACGACCGCATGACCTCCCCGGCGGACGTACATCTCGTGCGCTACGAAGCCTTCGATACGGTGCTGCTCGTGACCATCCATGAAGGACGCAACCGTCAGGTTCGTCGGATGTTCGCCGCTGTGGGACACGATGTGGTTGCCCTCAAGCGCGTGGGTTTTGCCACCATCAAGCTGCATGACCTGCCGCGCGGCCAGTGGCGTCGCCTGACCGATCTGGAAGTGCGCCGCCTGAAGGAGCTGTGAGCATGGCTTATGAGCTTCGCAGCGCACGCTGGATCGCCGCCGACGTGCTGCATCAGGTCATTCACCCCGGCGACATCGTGGTGGACGCAACACTCGGCAACGGCCACGACACGCAGATGCTGGCCGAGCTGGTTGGCGAAAGTGGGCATGTCATCGGCTTCGACATTCAGCCCGATGCTGTGGAACGCACCCGGCAGCGCCTGACAGAAGCCGGTCTGATCCACCGTTGCACCCTCTATGCGGAAGGCCACGAGCATCTGGCCGAACGCGTTCACACTCCCGTGCGAACCGTCACTTTCAATCTGGGATGGCTGCCGGGCGGTGACAAGTCTATCACCACCCACTGGGAAACGACGCACATCGCCATTTCCGCCGCGCTTGCGCTGCTGGACAAAGGCGGCGTATGCACCATCTGCGCCTATCCGGGGCATGAAGCCGGAGATCAGGAGCGTTCCGCGCTGACGGCGTACCTCAGTGCGCTGCGTCCGCAGGAATTCAATGTGCTGCATCACCGCTTCCTGAACGCCGGAGCCGGTGCGCCGGAATGCTTTGTCATCCAGAAGCAATAAACAACAGGAGCTGATTTGCCATGAGCCACGCTGAACAGGTTGAACTGATGAATGTCTGCATGCTGACCGACACGCAGGGGCGCATGCTGGTTCAGGATCGGGTAGCTCCCTCCTGGCCGGTGCTGTGCTTTCCGGGCGGTCATGTGGAACCAGGCGAAGACTGTGCCGACGCCGTGATTCGCGAATTACAGGAGGAAACCGGCCTGACGATTCTTGCACCGTATCTGGTGGGCATCAAGGAATGGCATAAGAAAAACGGCCGCGCCATCGTCCTGCTCTACCGCGCCGACGGATGGGAAGGCACCCTGATTTCCTCCGACGAAGGCGAAAACCGCTGGATGACACGCGACGAAATTGCTGCCCATCCGCGTGGCAGGAACCTGATGGAATTTCTCCCGGCCTACGATGACGAGCGCGTGACGGAAATCTCCTATCAGGAAGCGGAAGACGGCTGGCACCCGGTCTACCGCTGATACACTCCCTGCTGAAAGTAACACGCCATCTTCATGTATAATTCACATTGCTGTGCTACGATGCTTTTGTATCACATGCGGAAAGAAGGACAACACCCGTGAAGACTCCCCTGACGCTGAAGCGTCTGCAAACGCATTTTACCTACTCCTGGTGGAAATATGTGCTGCTCTGCGTGCTGGTCGTGATGAGTTCGAGCATTTATTATGCTGCCAGCCGGTATCGTCCGCCGGAGGAAAAGAAGATTATCATCGGCGTATACGGTACAGGCTATCAGGACGCGCTGGACAGCTACTTGGAGGAAGTGCGCACGCTGCTTCTGCCGGAGATGGAGGAAATGAACTCGCAGTTCATCACGCAGGACGCGACCTACGGCGATGCCGTGCTGACCACCCGAATTGCGGCGCGTGAATGCGACATCTACATCTTCCCGAAGGACACCTTCCAGACTTACGCGCAGCAGGGGGCTTTCATGGAGCTGGAAAACGTCCTGCCGGATCTGGTCAGCACACTGGAAGAGAACAACATCAGCCTGAGCCGCGGCTGGCGCATCAACAGCGAAACGAACGAGAAGCACCTCTACGGCATTCCGCTGGCGGATTTGCCCTATGCCGACACCTATCTCTTCCCCAATGCCGATAATTATTATGCCTGTATCTTCTTCAGCACAGGCAATGACGAAAACACAAAGATTTTCTTCGACCATTT
>CAZGKQ010000127.1:0-5029 GCA_964526125.1 uncultured Faecalibacterium sp. | reverse complement strand
TCCTCCAACGCATGCAGCACAAACACCCGGCATCGGGACAAAAGGGCGCTGTTGACCTCAAAGGATGGGTTTTCCGTCGTCGCACCAATCAGGATGATGCTGCCCTTTTCCACATAGGGCAGAAACGCATCCTGCTGCGCCTTGTTGAAGCGGTGAATTTCGTCGACAAACACAATCGTCCGAATGCCAACGTGCCGATCCTGTTCGGCCTGTTCCATCACTTGCCGGATTTCCTTCACGCCGCTGGTGACGGCGGAAAAGTTGATAAAGTGACTTTTCGTCTTCCGGGCAATAATCTGCGCCAGCGTCGTTTTTCCCACGCCGGGCGGCCCCCAGAAGATCATGGAGGAAATCGTGTCATTTTCAATCAATCGCCGCAGCAGCTTTCCCTTTCCCAGCAGATGCTGCTGCCCGGCGACCTCTTCCAGCGTTTCCGGGCGGAGTCGCGCGGCCAGCGGCGCACTGGCATCCCACGGTGCACCATTTTCTTCAGGGGGTGTATCAAACAAGGTTGTCTGTGTCATGGGCATCCCTCACATTTTCCAGGCAGAAGGTTCGTTTCAGGCGCAGAAAGTCCTCCATGCGCCGTAATATGCCGTAAAGCAGGGCACGCGATTCAAACTCCTGCCGTTCCCCGGGCAGGGGCTGCAAGCGCATCCGTTCCATCAGATCTTCCAGCGCTTCGAGCAACGACACCACGCTGTTTTCCAGCCGATATTCTGTCGCCACCTGCTTCAGGAAGGCGCGTACCGCCTCCTCCTGCGCCGGATGCTGGCACAGCCGCGCCCAGTCATCCGTCATCTGTCGCAGCAGATGCTGCTGTTGCCTCCGCATGGCGATATACCGAATTTCCGTGACCGGTGGACTGGTCAGGCTGTTTCCTGCGTTGCGTGCCGCGCAGCTTTCCGCCGCGTCCAGATGCGCTGTCAGGCCGTCCAGCAGCGCATAGACCTGCGCTGCCTCTGCGCCGTCCGCCAGCGCATGCAGTGCCGCACGCATGCCGTTGTCCACCGCCGTCAGCCGACTGCGCAGTTGTTTTTCATCTGGCCGCAGATGCAGATTCGTCACCACACCGCAGGTGGTTCCAATCAAAAAGAGCAGCGTTTCACAGCCTACCTGCGCCCACGTCATGCCGCCAGCGCCCATGAAATGCGAAATCAGCACGGACACCATCGCCGTGGCATATGTCCACGAGCAGGCATAGCAAAGCGCCGCGAACAGAAACAGATACACGCCAAAGGCCAGCAGCCCATCTCCCAGCAGCGAAAAGCAGCCAAACGCAATCACCAGTGCCGAACCATAGGCCATCAGCCGTCCCAGCGCCACGCGCATTGTCTCCCGTTTGGTTCCCATCAGGCTCAGGATGGCAATAATCCCGGCAGTGGCGCTATAGGGCAGTGAAAGCGCCACTGCCAGCAGAATAGCGACCGCCGCACTGCCAGCAGCTTTAAGGCCAGTCAGCACCGTTTCCCGATTCATGCATTTTCTCCCTTCTTCGCTTTCCGCCGTTCATGATGCAGCGCCGAATGCTGATATATTCGTGCTGCGCACGGCTTTTTCCTGCCAGGGTGCAAAACGGGGGGAAGCTGCTTTTGGACTGCTTCCCCCTTCCGCGTTTTATTTGTCTTTTTTCCTGAAAAGGCTCAAAATTTTTTCCTTCCACTGCCGCATCATGGAGCGACGGCTGTTTTCCGCCGGATCACTCGCCACCGGATCGCCAGCCGAGGACTGCGAGACGGATTGCGAAACATCCGTGTACCCCTTCTGTCTCAGGCAGTGACGCGCCGCCGAACGAAGCACACCATAGAGTGTTGCAAACACCGGCACGCCAATCACCATGCCGACAAGTCCCAGCAGATCGCCGCCCACGACAATGGAGAAGAGCACCCACAGCGCCGAAATCCCAATGGAATCGCCCAGAATCATCGGGCCGATCAGGTTGCCGTCCAGCTGCTGAATGACAAGAATCAGAATCAGGAAGATCAGCGCCTGCCACGGATCCAGGAAGAGCAGGATGACCACACCCGGCACCGCACCGATAAACGGGCCAAACACCGGAATGATGTTGGTAATGCCAACAATGATGCTGATCAGTGTCGCATACGACAGCCCACACACCTGCATGCAGATAAAAGTCAGCACGCCGATAATGGCGGAATCCAGAATTTTTCCGGCAAAGAAGCCGCCAAAGTTGCGGTTCGCATCGTGACAGATGCGCAGCGTCGTTTCCGCCGCCGTCTGGGGCAGGAAGGCTCGAACCAGCACGCGCGCATGGCGCAGCAGTTCCTCTTTTTGCAGCAGCAGATAGACACTGCTGAACACCGCCGTCAGCACCGTCACCAGGCTGGACGCCACACCGCCAACATAGCCGATAATCTGCGGCACACTGTTGGTCACAGCCTTGACAATCAGCGTCAACAAATCGCTCATGGTGGCATTCAGGTTTTCCACGGCGGTAATAGCCAGGCTCAGGTCAACGGCCGGATATTTTTCATCCAGCTCCGTCAGCATGCTCAGCAGATTGCTGGCATAGCCATCAAAGTTTTGATAGAACAGCATCAGGCTGGAAATCATCTGCGGCACAATCAGCACCATCAACAGCACCAGAATCGCCAGGCCGATCAGATAGGCAATCAGCATCGCCAATCCCATCAGTTTTTCCTTCCCACGGAAAACATACTTCATCAGCAGCTTCACAATGGGATTCAGGCAGTAGGCTATCACCACGCCGCCTGCAAAGGGTGCCAGCACATTCAGCCCTGCGCCGAGAATGCCCAGAAAAGTCTGCGCATGCGCCAGCAACATGTAAAACGCCACAGCCGTCAGCGTAATACCAAGGTAATCCAGGTTCGTCTGCGGCTTTCTCCGCAGCCACTTGTTTTCATCCACAGGGCTTTCCCTCCTTTTGCCTCTATCATAACGCAGGTTTTTATACCTGTCAATTGATTTGGTGCAGTTTTCATGACTTTTTTACAATTCGTCACGCCTCTTTTCACCTTTTCTGAGGTGGTTTTGGCGCTTCTTTTTCCCAGCATACAATAATAATGTAGAAACCCCTTTTCTTTTTGCGCAAAAAGTGCTATAATAAAGGCTGTTGGGACAGGGTCGGCTCAGCAGCAAAAAGTGGGGTCAGCAATGGACGAAACCGTTTGAAATTTCGGGAATCAGCGATTTTCCCCCATCAGGCGTGTCCCCCCTTTTGCCGCCGCGGCGGCGGACAGTTCCCTTTTCTCCCTTTGTTTTCTGCGGAGGTTGCCTTTCTCGCAGAGGCGATTCCGATTCCCTATGATTTTGTGAGGTGCAAGGATGTTAAACGACCAGGAACTTGAACACCGGACGGACGAACAGATCGAACAGCAGATTGAAGAAGCCACGCAGGTGACCAGCGAGTACGGCGAAGAGCAGATTCAGGTGCTGGAGGGACTGGAGGCTGTCAGAAAACGTCCCGGCATGTATATTGGCTCCACAGACAGCCGTGGTTTGCATCATCTTGTCTATGAAATTGTCGACAACTCCGTCGATGAGGCGCTGGCTGGCTTCTGCAAGCGCATTGACGTGACGCTGCACCCGGATGGCTCCGTTTCCGTCCGGGACGATGGGCGCGGCTTTCCGGTGGGTATTCACCCCAAGATGGGGCGTCCGGCGGTGGAAGTCTGCCTGACGGTGCTGCATGCCGGTGGCAAATTCGGCGGCGGCGGCTACAAGGTGTCCGGCGGCCTGCATGGCGTAGGCGCATCGGTCGTTAATGCCTTGTCCCGGTCGCTGAGCGTCACGGTTTATCAGGATGGCAAGATTTATCAGCAGGAGTATTCGCGCGGCAAATACCTCTACGACCTGCGCGTCATCAGCGAAACCGAACGCACCGGCACCACCATCCGTTTCCTGCCGGATGTGCTTTCCGCCGAAAATCCGAACGGCATTTTCGAAGAGGGCGTGACGTTTGATTTTGATGTACTGAAAAAGCGTCTGCGCGAAATGGCCTTCCTGAACAAGGGGATTCGCATCACCTTCACCGACGAGCGCGGCGAAGAAGTCCGGACCGAGGATTTCTTCTACGAAGGCGGCCTTCGGGAATTCGTCAAGTATCTGAATCACAACAAGGAACCGCTTTTCCCCGAACCCATCTACACCGAAGGGCTGAAAGATGGCATCCTGGTGGAAGTCGCCATGCAGTACAACGACTCCTTTGCCGAAAACATTTATACCTTCGTCAACAACATTGCCACGCCCGACGGCGGCACGCATCTGACGGGCTTTACCACCGCGCTGACCAGTGCCATCAACGACTATGGCCGCAAATATAAGTTGCTGCGCGACTCCGAGCCGAATCTCAAATCCGAGGACGTGAAGGAGAGCCTGACGGCGGTTGTTTCCGTCAAGATGGAAGATCCGCAGTTTGAAAGTCAGACCAAATCCAAACTGGGTTCGGGTCAGGTGCGCGGCGTTGTCAACGATCTGGTAAAGGAGGAGCTTTCCACCTATCTGGAGGAGAATCCGTCTGTTGGCCGCACGATTGTCGATCGCTGCGTCAGCGCCCAGCGCGCACGCGAAGCAGCTCGCAAGGCACGTGAGGCCACGCGGCGCAAGACGGTGCTGGAATCCGCCTCCCTGCCGGGCAAGCTGGCAGACTGCTCCGAGCGCGACCCCAGCAAATGCGAAATCTTCCTCGTCGAGGGCGATAGCGCAGGTGGTTCAGCCAAGGAAGGTCGTGACCGTCACTTCCAGGCCATTCTTCCCCTACGCGGCAAGATCCTGAACGTGGAGAAGACCCGGCTGGACAAGGCATTGGGCAACAACGAAATCAAGAGCATGCTGACGGCCTTCGGCTGCGGCTTCGGCGACGAATTTGACGAAAGCAAGCTGCGCTATCATCGCATCGTCTGCATGACGGACGCTGACGTGGACGGCGCGCACATCCGCATCCTGATGTTGACCTTCTTCTATCGCTACATGCGTCCGCTGGTGGAAAAGGGCTACGTTTATGCCGCCATGCCGCCGCTGTACAAGGTCACCCGGGGCAAGATGGAGA
>CAZGKQ010000126.1:2467-5046 GCA_964526125.1 uncultured Faecalibacterium sp. | reverse complement strand
ATGACCGCTACTTCATGGACCATGTCTGTGACCGGATGTGCGAGCTGCTTCTGGGCGCGACGGAGTGCTACGACGGCAACTACACGAGCTACATGGAGCAGCGGACGGAACGCTTTGAAATCCGCATGAAAGCCTATGAGCTGCAACAGAAGGAAATTGCGCGGCAGGAGGCGATTATTGCCCGATACCGCCAGTTCAACCGGGAAAAGTCCATCCGCTTGGCGGAAAGCCGGGAAAAACGGCTGGAAAAGGTGGAACGACTGGAAAAGCCGAAGGACGAAAGCGCCATTCGCTTCCGCTTCGATGCGCGCCGCCGCACGGGCGACGATGTGCTGATGATCGACGAGCTGTCCAAGGGCTTTGACGGCCGCACGCTTTTTGAGCATGTGAAGCTGCACGTCCGCGCCGGGGATCGCATTGCGCTCATCGGCGATAACGGCGTGGGCAAATCGACGCTGCTCAAATGCATTGTGGGCGAAGAACGGCAGGACAATGGCACCATTCGCTTTGGCGCCGGGGTCGATATTGGCTACTACGACCAGCATCAGGCGAAGCTGCACGGTGAAAAGACGGTGCTGGATGAGGTGTGGGATGATTTCCACCGGCTGGATCAGACGGAGGTGCGCGGTGCATTGGGACTGTTCCTCTTCACGGGGGATGATGTGCTGATGCCGATTTCCACATTGTCCGGCGGCGAAAAGGGACGCGTGGCGCTGACGAAACTGATGTTGCGCAAGGACAACGTCCTCCTGCTGGACGAACCGACGAACCATCTGGACATGGACAGCCGCGAGGTGCTGGAAGATGCGCTGGAAAACTTTCCGGGCACGATTCTGGCTATCAGCCATGACCGCTATTTCATCAACCGCTTCGCCACGAAGGTTTGCGTGCTGGAAGCTGGCGGCGTGAAGGAATATCTGGGCAATTACGACGATTATTTTGAGAAGATCAGCCGGGCACAGGCACCGGACAACGAAACGGCTGGCATGACGAAGACGGCGCTGGACAAGGAAAAGCGTAAGTCACGGGAAGAGGAAAAGCGCATTCGCGAGCGCAAGGCGGCGCTTCAGGCAGCCGAAAAGGCGATTGCTGCGGCGGAAGATGAAGCAGCGGCCATCGAAGCGGCGCTGGCCGACCCGGCAACGTATCAGGATTCGGACAGGGCGGCGCAGCTTGCCAGGGAGTATCAGGCAAGGAAAGACGAAATCGATCGTCTCTATGCTCAGTGGGAAGCGCTGGAAGCAGAAATGGCGGAATAAATTTTCCAAATAACAGGGAATGAAATCCCTCCTCTGTACCGTTATATGGATACAGCAAGGAGGGATTTTTTCAATGAGGAAATGGCTTTGTGCAATGCTGTTGATGCTTTTGCTTTTGGGAAGTGCAGAGGCAGAGGTTAAGGTGGAGCAGCTGGGCGGCGAAGCATACTGCTCGGTCGTGCGTCTGGAAAACATCACGTTTCAGCTGAACTGGGAGGAATGGCGGTATGAAACGGATACCGGGCTATGTCTGCAAGCTGGGGCGATACCGCTGTCGCTCTATGGGGAAACGCTGATGCCGCAATCGACGGAAGAAGTTTGCAGCATGAATCAGCTGCTGGCTGCGCTGGCCGATGCGTCTGATTTCTGGGAAGATGAGATTTCGGTGGCGATGACGCTGCCTGTCTACACCATGCGCAGTGAGGAGGCGGTACGCGCCGCAAATGGAAAGGCCAGAGTGGTTCTTGCCGAAGGTGCGAAGCTGCTGATGACGTGGGACGACTGGGCGCTGGTGGAATATCAGGTCAGCGACGAAAAAAACCGCATTGGCTGGGTGCATCAAAATGTCGGGTGCGCGGCACCGGTGATGCTGGCGGATGTGGTTGTGCAGCTGAAGGAGGAAGCCTTCCTGACCGACGATCCGGCCAAATCGCGCGAAGTCATTGCGACGGCCAATGAGTTGAAAGACGTTCATCTGCTGGCGGCATACGGTGGGCTTTGGGGCTATGTCGGCGCAAAAACGCCGGATGGCCAACTGATCGGCGGCTTTGTGCCGCTGCGCCTGATGGAACGCAAAGATACTGTGGATGAGGCAACCATGGCAAAGCTGAGTGGAACATGGGGCTTTGTGGGCGGCGGTGAGCTGATGCCGATCATCTTCACACTGGTGGAAGATGGAACGGTCATGACCTACACGTTGTCGGATGAAGCGATGGAATCGCAGGATTATCTGACGCAGGGGGTGACAGCGGCCATGCAGCTGACCATCAACAGTCGAGGAACGTGGAAGGTTGTGACCGGTACGGGAAGTTACGCGCAGGATCTGGTGGTGGAATATTCCGATGGGCGCGTCGGCCGCTATCACCTGGATGACGCGGAGGAAAACGTGCTGTCGCTGACGCAGGGAGAGGCCGGTGGCAGCTGGCAGCGACTGGCGCAGTGATGAACAGAACGCCTGTATCTGGATGATATGGGCGTTTTTTCTTTGGGAAAAACGGAATGGAGTGTTTTTGACGGACATCGGCTGATGATTTTTCCGCCTATGCAGAGGTGTATAAAAAAGGCCGAACGTTCGGTAAAGAAGACGGTCAAAATGACAAA
>CAZGKQ010000126.1:0-2367 GCA_964526125.1 uncultured Faecalibacterium sp. | reverse complement strand
AAACCCTCTTGATTATTCCGTGCATATCTGCTATAATCAGAGTGTTGTCTGTATAGGGATGATGTGCTAAGTTGCCGCCAGGCCATGGCGGGTAATTAGCGCGGACCAGCCCGTCAATCGGGCGACGGACTCGGAGCGCAGCGGCAACCGCACCTGCAGTGGAAGCCGGACGGCGCCAACGAGACGACATTAGGAGGTAAATCAATGGCCACCCAGAAAATCCGCATCAAGCTCAAGAGCTATGAGCACACACTGATCGATCAGTCCGCGGAACGGATTGTCGAGACTGCCAAGCGCACTGGTGCCCGTGTGTCGGGCCCGATTCCGCTGCCCACTGAGCGCGAAATCGTGACCATCCTGCGCGCTACCCATAAGTACAAGGACAGCCGCGAGCAGTTCGAGCGCCGCACCCATAAGCGCCTGATTGACATCATGAACGCCAGCGCCAAGACCGTGGACGCCATGTCGAAGCTTGAACTTCCTGCTGGTGTCGAAATTGAAATGAAGCTGTAAGGCAGGAGGACGAAACAATGAAGAAAGCGATCGTGGGTAAGAAGATCGGCATGACGCAGATCTTCACCGAAGATGGCCGTCTTGTTCCGGTCACTGTGATCAAGGCCGGCCCCTGCACGGTTGTGCAGACCAAGACTGTCGAATCTGATGGCTACAACGCTGTTCAGGTTGGTTTTGGCGAGATGACCGAAAAGCGCGCTGAGAAGCTGCTCAGCAAGCCTGTCCAGGGTCATTACAAGAAGGCTGGCGTGGAAGCGAAGCGCGTGCTGCGCGAATTCCGCTTCGATGACTGCTCTGGTTACAAGGTCAATGACGTGCTGAAGGTGGATCAGTTCGCTGCTGGCGACAAGATCGACGTGACCGGCACTTCCAAGGGTCATGGCTTCACTGGCCCGGTGGCTCGCTGGAATCAGCACACTGGCCCCATGGCGCACGGCTCCAAGTATCATCGCGGCGTCGGCTCCATGTCTGCTAACTCCGATCCTTCCCGCGTGTTCAAGAACAAGCACATGGGCGGCCATTACGGCGTGGATCGTGTGACTGTTCAGAACCTGGAAGTTGTGTCTGTGGACGCTGAACGCGACCTGCTGCTGGTCAAGGGTGCTGTGCCCGGTGCCAACGAGGGTCTGCTCATCATCCGCGACACCGTCAAGTGATGCCGCGAGGAGGATTGAACAATGGCTAAGACTGCTCTTTACAATATGGAAGGCGCGGCCATTGGCGAGATTGAACTGAGCGATGCGATCTTCGCGTCCGACGTTAATGTCGCCGCTATGCATCTGGTCGTCCGTTCCTATCTGGCCGCTCAGCGCCAGGGCACCCAGAGTGCCAAAACCCGCTCGGAAGTCCGCGGCGGTGGTCGCAAGATCTACCGTCAGAAGGGCACCGGCAATGCTCGCCATCACGGCAACCGCGCTCCGCAGTTCCGTCACGGCGGCGTTGTGTTCGCTCCCAAGCCCCGTGATTATGTGATCGCTGTGCCGAAGAAGGTTCGCCGCCTGGCTTTCAAGAGCGCGCTGACCTGCAAGCTCAACGATGGCGAAATCATCGTGGTGGACGAGCTGAAGCTCGCCGAGGGCAAGACCAAGCTGATGGCCAATGTGCTCAAGAAGCTGGGCGCTGAAAAGAAGGCGCTGGTCGTGTTGCCGGAGAAGGACGAGAACGTGGTTCGCGCCACTGCCAACCTGGCCGAAGCGAAGACCACCTACGTCAACACCCTGAACGTCTATGATATTCTGAACGCCGGCAAGATCGTCCTGACCAAGGCGGCTGTCGCTTCTGTTGAGGAGGTGTACGCATAATGAAGTCTGTGCATGACGTGATCATCCGCCCGGTGCTGACCGAAAAGGCGTACAACGGCATGGCTGACAAGAAGTACGTCTTTGAAGTCGCCATCAGTGCCACCAAGACCGAGATCAAGCAGGCTGTCGAAGCGGTTTTCGCTGAGGACGGCGTGAAGGTCGAAAAGGTCAACACCCTGCGCACGATGGGTAAGATCAAGCGCCAGGGTCGCACTCAGGGCCGTACCCCGGAAGTGAAGAAAGCCTATGTTCAGCTGAAGAAGGACTCTAAGCCGATTAAGTTCTTCGAAGGCATGGGCGAGTAAAGCAGGGAGGACAGGAAACATGGCTATCCGCAATTATAAGCCGACTTCGCCCGCCCGGCGCTTCATGTCGGTTCTGACCTACGAGGAAGTCACCAAGACGACTCCTGAAAAGAGCCTGTGTGAATACCTCAAGAAGAATGCCGGCCGTAACAAGCAGGGCAAGATCACCGTTCGCCATCAGGGCGGCGGCAACAAGGTAAAGTATCGTATCATCGACTTCAAGCGCAACAAGCTGGAAGTTCCGGCCA
>CAZGKQ010000125.1:0-5050 GCA_964526125.1 uncultured Faecalibacterium sp. | reverse complement strand
GCATAGAAGCCGCCCTTTTCCATCAGCTCCTCATGCGTGCCGGATTCCACAATGTCGCCGTGGCGCATGACCAGAATCTTGTCGGCGTTGCGGATGGTGGACAGGCGATGCGCAATCACAAAGGACGTGCGTCCCTGCGTCAGGGTGTCCATCGCCTGCTGAATCAGCATCTCCGTGCGCGTGTCCACCGAGGAGGTGGCCTCGTCCAGAATGAGCATCGGCGCGTTTTCAATCATGGCGCGTGCGATGGTCATCAGCTGCTTCTGACCGGCGGAAAGGTTCAGTTTGTCGCTCAGAAGCGTGTCGTAACCTTCCGGCAGGGTGTGGATAAGGTGGTAAAGGCCTGTGGCTCGTGTCACTTCGTCCAGTTTTTCGTCGGTGATACCGGGTTTGCCGTAGCAGAGGTTGTCGCGAATGCTGCCTTCAAACAGCCAGGTGTCCTGAAGCACCATGCCGAACAGGTCGTGGACATGCTCGCGTGTCATCTGGGACAGCGGCACGCCGTCGATGCGGATTTCGCCGCCGTCCAGCGGATAGAATTTCATCAGCAGGTTCACCATCGTCGTTTTGCCGGCACCGGTGGGGCCAACAATAGCCACCTTCTGGCCGGGCTTGACATGCTCGGAGAAATCGTGGATGATGATCTTTTCCGGCGTGTAGCCAAAGCGGACATGATCGAAGTCCACCTCGCCGCGAACGTTGCGAGGCTGCGCAGGCAGTGCCGATTCGTCCGGCATTTCCTCCGCCTCCAGGAATTCAAACACGCGCTCGGACGCGGCGGCGGCGGATTGCAGGTTCGTGGCCGCCTGCGCCAGCTGGCTCAGGGGCGAGGTGAACAGGCGGACGTACATCATGAACGCCACAATCACGCCGAAGGAAATGGTTCCGTTCATGGCCATCACCGCGCCGACCACGCACACCGCCACATAGGCGAAATTCCCGATAAAGCTCATCAGCGGCATCATCAGGCCGGACATGAACTGGCTCTTCCAGTCGGTTTCCTGCATCTTCTGGTTGATCCGGTCAAAAGCACGCTGCTCGCGCTCCTCCGCGCCAAACAAACGCATGACCTGATGGCCGGTGTAGATTTCCTCGACATGGCCGTTCAGGTCGCCCAACCACTGCTGACGCGCCACGAAATACTTCTGCGAACGGCTCATGATGACCAGCATCAGCGCGAAACCCAGCAGCGACGACACAATGGCCGTCAGTGCCATCACCCAGTTCGTGGAGACCATCATGACGACGCTGCCGATGAACATCGTGACGGCGGAAATCAGGCTGGTCAGGCTGTTTTGCAGCGTTTGGCCGATGGTGTCCACGTCGTTGGTGACACGGGAAAGTACGTCACCGGTGGAGGTGGACTGGAAGTAGCCCACGGGCAGACGGTTGATCTTCCGGGAAATGCCGTCGCGCAGCCCACGGTTCACCTTCTGCGTGACCACGGTCATGACCACGCCGGTCAAATAACTCAGCAGCGCGCCCACGCCGTAGAGAACCAGCAGCAGCACGCAGATTTGCTGGATGGCCGGCATGTCGATTTCGCCCATTAGGCCATTGCTGATCAGGTTGGTAATGTCGCTGATTTTGTCCGGGCCAATCAGGCGGATAATCACGCCGATCAGATCCCCCATCACGGCAATGAGGATCGCCGGGTAAAACGGCTTGCAATAGCGAACCAGCTTGCTCATCGAGCCGCGGAAATCTTTTGCCTTTTCGCCCGGTGCACCCGGGCCGCCCGGGCCGCGTCGCATGCCGCCGGGACGGTGTCCATTGCCTGGATGATGTTTTGCTTCACTCATGACGCAAGCTCCTCCTTTGACAGCTGTGAATAAGCAATTTCCTGATAAACCCGGCAGGAATCCATCAGCTCGCGGTGCGTCCCCTGCCCGACAATCTTGCCGTCCTCAATGACGAGGATGCAGTCCGCATCGCGAATGGTGCCGATGCGCTGCGCGACAATCAGGTTGGTGGTGCCGCCGGTCTGCTCCTTCAGCGCCGTGCGCAGCGCCCGATCCGTCTTGTAGTCCAGGGCAGAGAAAGAGTCATCAAAGATCAGAATTTCCGGCCGACGCGCCACCGCACGGGCAATGGAGAGTCGCTGCTTCTGGCCGCCGGAGAAGTTGCTGCCACCCTGCGCCACTGCGCCGGAATACCCCACCTCCGGCGATTCCACAAATTCCGCCGCCTGGGCAATGCTCACGGCCTGACGCACAGCCTCCTGCGAGGCTTCTTCCGCACCATAGCCGACGTTGCTGCCGACCGTGCCGGAAAAGAGGAACGCCTTCTGCGGCACAAAGCCGATTTTTGCGCGCAACGCCTGCTGCGTGTAGTCGCGCACGTCCACGCCGTCCACCAGCACCGAGCCGCTGCTGGCATCGTAAAGCCGGGGAATCAGGTTGATAATGCTGCTCTTGCCGCTGCCCGTTGCGCCAATGAGCGCGACGGTCTGGCCGCGATGCGCCGTGAAGGAAATATGATGCAGCGCGTCGCCGTCGGCATCCGGATAGCGGAAGCACACGTCGCGGAACTCGATTTCGCCCACCAAGCCGGGCTTGCCCTGCTTGCGCGTGCCATCGCGAATGCAGCCCTTTGTGTCCAGCACTTCGTTAATACGCCGTGCCGATACCAGCACGCGCGGCAGCATGACAAAGATCATCACCAGCATCAGGAAGGCCATAATCACCTGCATGGCGTACTGCATGAAGACGACCATATCCGAGAACAGGCCGATGCGTTGCTGCACAGCCGAAAGAGAATCCACCGCAATGGCGTTAATGAGGATGGCGCCAATCCAGTAAATGCCCAGCGTCAGGCCGTTCATGGTCAGGTTCATGCCGGGATTCATGACGGACATGGCGATATGCGCCTGCTGGCTGTTGTGCGTCATTTCTTCGTTGGCCTGCGCAAACTTGCCCTCCTGATACCCCTCCGCGTTATAGGCGCGGACGACCTGCAACCCGGTCAGGTTTTCGCGCGTAATCCGGTTCAGATTGTCCGTCAGCGTCTGCATCTTCTTCATGCGCGGCACGGCATAAATCATGATAAACACCAGAATGACGCACACAAAGGCAATTGCGCCACCGGTCAGCAGCGTCCACTCCCAGCTCTTGGAGCTGATTTTGCCAATCGCCACGAAGGCCATGATCGGCGCTTTAATCAGCGATTGCAGGCCGATGGAGCAGAACATTTGCAGCTGCGTAATGTCGTTGGTGGTGCGGGTAATCAGGCTCGCCGTCGAGAAACGGTTGATTTCCTCGTTGGAGAAGCCGGAAACCTGATGGTACACCGCCCTGCGCAGCCGTGCGGAGAACCGTGCGGCAATCTGGGCGGTCAGGAATGTTGTCCCAATGGTCAAAAGCATCGACCCCAGCGCGCACAGCAGCATTTTTCCGCCGGAAAGCAGCACGTCGCGCATTTCGCTGCCCTCCGTCTGCACCAGCCGGGTGATTTCCGACATATAGTCCGGCAGGGTCAGATCCAGCTGCACCTGACCGACAATCAGCACAACGCAGCATAATGCCAGTAACCATTCCTTCCAGGAAAGGTGCTTCAAAATCCGAAGCATGATTTTTCCTCCTCTTATTTTTTTTGCACGTTGTATTATAAGGGGTTTTCATGAATTCAGCACGAACTTTTCAGAAAAAAATTCGGGATTTTTCAAACACCATTGTGCCCTCTGTTATCTGCATGAAACACCCCTTCATTGGACAGACTGGAAGCGTCGCAGGGACGATTTTCCCTGCAAACTTCAGCCAGGAGAGGAGTCTTCAATGATGAAAATAGGCGCGAAAAAACCGCTGTGGGCAATTGCGGCGCTGGGACTCTGCGCAGCCATGATGACAGGCTGCACAGCCAGTGCAGATATGCGCGAAGGACAGGCGGAAGGCTATGGTGGCACGCTGCGCGTTCAGGTGACGATGGACGGCAGTGAAATTGCCGCCGTGCAGATTCTGGAGCAACACGAAACCGACGGCGTGGGCAGTCGGGCGCTGGAAATCATGCCGGACGAGATGATTCGCCTGAACACCTGGGAGGTGGACGGCGTATCCGGCGCAACCGTGACCAGCACGGCGCTGCGCGAAGCCGTCCGGTTGGCGATGGAAAGCCCGTCACAGGCCGGACAGACGGACGCCGCTGACCTGACAATGGACGGGGACGGGCTGCGTGACGGCATCGGCATGATGGCCTCCGGGCGCGTCGGCCCCGGCAAGGACGATGAAGGTGGGCAGGTGTATTCCTTCAACGTCGTCTTCGCCCACGGTCAGTTTGACGCACAGGGACGCATTGTATCCATGGCGATTGACCAGCTGGAAGTGACGACACCGAACTACAGCGGTGCAGGAACGCCAGAATTCAGCGGATTTCCCGGGCAGGGCGGCTATTCGCTGTGGGACGACACGGCCGGGAAGGTGGTGGGACATACGGAGGATAGCGAGGATCAATTTATGAAGGAAATTTCGGCGTGGACGAGTAAACGGGCGCGTGGGGAGGATTATCAGCTGACGAGTGGCTCCTGGGCGGAGCAGATGGATGCGTATGAAGAGATGATGGTGGGGAAGACGGTGGATGAGGTAGAAGCATGGTTCACGTCGCGGATGGCATCGGAAAATTCGGCCACGGAGAATGATACACCGGAAAGCGCAACCATGGATGAAACTTCTTCAGCCACGATCTCTCTGCGCGATGAGCACGGGGATATTCTCACGGCCATTCGCCGTGCGTGGGAAAACGCGCAGGAAACAAAGTAAAACAGACCGTCATGGCTGACACCGGCTTTCCCAAGGCAGGATAAATGGGACGCTTGCATTTTTCCGGAGAAAATGATAGAATGGAAACAGAAACGGAAGACCCATGAAACGAGCAGATGCGCAGAAACCATGAAATGGCGGCATCTGCATCCGACATCATGAACTTTTTCCCTGAAAGGAGTACGCATGAACATTTATGAATCTTCGGAGGATTATCTGGAGGCCATCCTGCGCCTGACGGAATCCAAGGGGTATGCGCGATCGGTGGATATTGCGCTGCTGCTGGGTGTGACGAAGCC
>CAZGKQ010000124.1:0-5057 GCA_964526125.1 uncultured Faecalibacterium sp. | reverse complement strand
CGCGAGGGTGGCCGCACGGTTGGTTCCGGCGTCGTGGCGAAGGTCATCGAGTAATTCCAGATTTTCAACCTGCGCCGGTTGAAAAATACCGGCGCAGGTTATCCTCGGATTTGTGATCCTGTCATCAAGTTGATTTTCAGGATGATAAAGCCGCAATTCGCACATGGCAGGAGGTGTCCCAAGTGGCAAATGCCGCCCGTACCAAGGTGTGTCTGGCCTGCACGGAGTGCAAGCAGCGCAACTACAACAACATGAAAAACAAGAAGAACACCCCGGATCGTATCGAGCTGAAGAAGTATTGCCCCTTCTGCAAGAAGCATACGACTCACCGCGAAACGAAGTAAGCGCATCGATAATGTAAGGATGTGATAAACGATGGCAGAGGAGAAGAAGGTTTCTAAGAACCCCAACGAAAAGCCGAATATCTTTGTTCGCATCGGTCGTTGGTTCAAGAACCTCCCGGGCCGCATCGCGAAGTCCTTCAGGAACATGGCCGCTGAACTGCGCCTTGTTTCCTGGCCCAGCAAGAAGAAGTGGATCACCTGCTCGGTGACTGTCCTCGTCTTCGTGCTGGTGATGAGCATTGTGATCGGCGCGCTGGATATGGGTGCTACCGCGCTCGTGCGTCTGTTGATGTGATGCCCGAAAGGCTTCCCTGAACCGTTATCCGGCCAGGGAAGCCCGCGTCCACTACTTCCACAGGGGGTGTAACCATGTCCGAAAAGAGCAATGAGGCGTGCTGGTACGTCGTTCATACCTATTCCGGGTATGAAAACAAGGTCAAGGATACGTTGGAGAAGTCCATTAAGAGCAGCAACATGCAGAATTTCATTTTTGATGTCCGTGTGCCTGTTGAGGAAGTCTCCGAAATCCGCAAGGGAAAGCGCGTCAAATCGTCGCGCAAGGTTTTTCCCGGTTACGTCATGGTCAACATGATTAAAACCAATGAAAGCTGGTACGTCGTGCGCAATACACGCGGCGTGACGGGTTTTGTTGGCCCGGATGGCCAGCCCGTGGCTTTGACACCCAGCGAGGTGGAAATGATGCTCAATCCCCAGTCTGTTGGCACGGCCTGCGATCTGGCGATCGGCGAGACGGTCAAAATCGTCTCCGGCAGTTATGCTAACTTCAAGGGGACTGTGGTGGAGATTGACCAAATGCTGGGCAAGGTGCTGGTGAATGTGCAAATGTTCGCCAACCGCTCGGGCGAGGTCTGGTTCAACATGGAGGACGTCATCAAGAACGAGGACGAGGAGTAATCATCCGCTCGTTCATCCTCCGAAAGCTTTCAGGTCTTTTTCAAAAACGCATTTGGCATGACTGGCTGAATGCATGAACAAGAAGAAACGTCTGCTCACCGCTGCGGCGTGATTGAGCGGCTTTTCATAGCGGCGTTTGCCGCTTTTCCGGGCACCCGGCCAGTACGGGTGCGACGTGGGAGGAAGTTTTTTGAATGCTTCCGCGTGACCACATTTTGTAGGAGGTGCCATTACCATGGCCAAGAAGGTTACTGCTTTCATTAAGCTGCAGGTTGCTGCCGGCAAGGCGAATCCTGCTCCGCCTATCGGCCCGGCTCTGGGTCAGCACGGCGTGAACATTCCCGGCTTCTGCAAGGAGTTCAACGAGCGCACGAAGAACGACGTGGGTCTGGTGATCCCCGTTGTCATTACGGTGTATTCTGACCGTACCTTCACCTTCATCACCAAGACCCCCCCGGTTCCGGTGCTGATTAAGAAGGCGCTGAACATTGAAACTGCTTCCGGCCGCCCCAACCGCGACAAGGTTGGCCAGCTGACCAAGGAACAGGTTCGCAAGATTGCTGAGACGAAGATGCCCGACCTGAATGCGGCCAGCATTGAAGCGGCTATGTCCATGGTCGCCGGTACTGCTCGCAGCATGGGCGTTACCGTCGAGGAGTAATTCCCGGCGCTGCTCCCTGAAAAAGGAGCGCATCAGCAATTTGCCTGGGGCAGTCTTGCCCCGTTAACAATGTGGGAGGACGAAAGTGCCGCTAATACCACATGGGAGGAATAAGTAAAATGAAGCATGGCAAGAAGTATCAGGACAGCGTAAAGCTGATTGACCACCTGAACCAGTACGATCCCGATCAGGCCGCTGCGCTGGTTGTGAACACCGGCAAGGCCAAGTTCGACGAGACGGTGGAAGTTTCCATCCGTCTGGGCGTTGACCCCCGTCATGCGGACCAGCAGGTTCGTGGCGCGGTCGTCCTGCCCCACGGCACTGGCCGCACCATCCGCGTGCTGGTGATCGCCAAGGGCGCGAAGGCTGACGAAGCCCGTGCGGCTGGCGCTGACTACGTTGGCGATCAGGATATGATCACCAAGATCCAGACCGAAAACTGGTTCGACTTCGATGTCTGCGTGGCCACCCCTGACATGATGGGTCTGGTCGGCCGCATCGGTCGTGTCCTGGGCCCGAAGGGCTTGATGCCGAACCCCAAGTCCGGCACCGTTACGATGGACGTGACCAAGGCTATCACCGAGATCAAGGCTGGTAAGGTGGAGTATCGTCTGGACAAGACGGCCATCATCCACTGCCCGATCGGCAAGGTGTCCTTCGGTGCGCAGAAGATTCAGGAGAATCTGACCGTGCTGATGGAAGCCATCAACAAGGCGAAGCCCGCTGCCGCGAAGGGTGTCTATGTGCGCAGCCTGTACATCAGCAGCACGATGGGCCCGTCCGTGCGCGTTAATCCGCTGAAGTTCTAATCAAAGAACCTTCTCAAAGCGTCTGCCTGAAAATGATTCTACGGAATCACGGAAGGCAGACGCTTTTTGTGCATCCGGAGGCACAACGAAAATACCGTTCTGCGCTTGTTTTCTTCTTCCGGACATGATATAATGCCAGTAACGCTCCTGTGGCAGGAGCGAATGATAGCATCAGGCAAGGAGGTTTTTCCTATGAATCAGATTATTTCTACCCCCAATGCACCGGCCGCAATTGGCCCCTACAGCCAGGGTGTGGTGGCTGGCAACACGGTGTATGTTTCTGGTCAGCTGCCCTTTGTGCCGGCCACTGGCGAGCTGCTGGACGGCGATATTGGCGAAATGACCGTACAGTGCATGAAAAATATCGCTGCGATTCTGGCGGAAGCTGGCTGCACGCTGGCAGATGTGGTCAAGACAACCATCTTCCTGAAGGATCTGAACGACTTTGGCGCGGTGAACACGGCGTATGCCACCTTCTTCCCGGAGAATGCGCCTGCGCGTGCCTGTGTGCAGGTGGCGAAGCTGCCCCGGGATGCACGGGTCGAAATCGAAGCCATCGCGGTGAAAGGCTGACAAGCGAAAGCTGAGGAAGGAGCCATTGCCATGAGCAAGCACATTCTCCTGATCCATGACCTGGCCGGGTACGGCAAAGTATCCCTGAGTGCCATGATTCCGGTGCTTTCCCATATGGGACATCACCTGTACACCCTGCCCACGGCGCTGGTCAGTAACACGCTGGATTATGGTCGCTTCTTTATTCAGGAAACGACGGATTACATGCGCCAGTCGCTGCGCGTGTGGGATGAGCTGGGCTTCTCGTTTGACGTGATTTCCACCGGCATGGTCATGTCTGCCGAACAGGCTGAGCTGGTGGCGGACTTCTGCGTTGATTCCGCCCAAAAGGGCGCGTTCATTTTTGTTGACCCCATCATGGGCGACGAGGGCAAGCTCTACAACGGCATTGGCGAAGAGACGATTGAGCATATGCGCAAGCTGGTGGCCGTGGCGGACTGCATCGTCCCCAATTACACGGAGGCGGCGTATCTGGCTGGTTTTCCCTATCTGGAGGACTTGACGGAGACTCAGGCTTATCGCCTGGTGGACAGCCTGCACATGATGGGTGCAAAATCTGTGGTGGTGACGAGCGCCCGGGTGGATGGGACGGATTGCGTCGTCGGCTATGACCGGGAAAACGATCAGTTCTTCCGCATTCCCTTTGACATGATTCCCGTTCGCTTTGCTGGCACGGGGGATATTTTCGCGGCCGCCATGCTGGGAGATATGCTGGCCGGTTTGCCCCTGCAGGTCGCGACGGCACGCGCCATGCGATCGGTGCGGACGATGATTGAACGCAATCGCTATAATGCGGACAAGTACCTCGGCATACCGGTGGAAACCTGCTTGGAGGTGCTGGACAAATGACGCGGCCTCGTCTGCGCATTACGCTGATTGACCGTAAAGGTGCGTGTCCCTGCCACCACGGCCACCGTGTCGGTGATTCGTGGGATTTTGACACGCAGCGAGGTCAGCTTTGCCCAATGGCGATGCATGTTGCTTTTCTGTATGCCGATATTCTGCGCTATGGCGGCAGTTTGCCGGGGCAGCCGTCCGGCCAGGCCGTGTTTTCCTGCCCGGACGTGGATACGTTGAATATTTTCCGCATCGAAAAAATAGAGGAAACAAAACCATAAGCAAAACGAGGAGCAGCATGGACATAAGCCGTGCTGCTCCTCGTTTATAAACGCTACAGAAATTATTTTTCTTCCTGATGACGGATGGCTGCGCCCACGAAATCGCGGAACAGCGGATGCGGACGGTTCGGACGGCTCTTCAGCTCCGGATGGAACTGCACGGCCACATACCACGGATGATCCTTGATTTCCACAATCTCCACCAGATTGCGATCCGGATTGCGACCGGCGATAATCATGCCGCCTTCTTCAAAGCGCTCACGATAATCGTTGTTGAATTCATAACGATGACGATGGCGCTCCCAGATTTCCGATGTTTCGTAGGCGTTGGCGCTGTTCGTGCCCTCGGTCAGGGCGCAGCGGTACTTGCCCAGGCGCATCGTGTGGCCAAGCATATCCAGATTCTGATCTTCCATCAGATCAATCACCGGATAGGGCGTGTTGGGGTCAAGCTCCGTGGAGCTGGCGCCACGCAGGTTCAGCACATTGCGCGCATATTCGATCACGGCCATCTGCATGCCCAGGCAAATGCCGAAGAAGGGAATCTTGTGTTCACGCGCATACTGGATGGCGATCATCTTGCCTTCCAGACCACGCTGACCGAAGCCGCCCGGCACGAGGATGCCCTCGCAGCCTT
>CAZGKQ010000123.1:2809-5171 GCA_964526125.1 uncultured Faecalibacterium sp. | reverse complement strand
ACGGCGGCTGAAAAGGGCGCGAAGGTTATCATCGTGGAAAGCCAGGCGGCTGTGGGCGGCAACTCCGTCCGCGCGACCGGCGGCATGAACGCGGCGGATACCCCGGCGCAGGATGACAATACCTTCGGCGAGACCGCTGGCGTGGAAAAGACGCTGGAATCCGCCCGCACGTCCTATGCGGACAATGCGGTGATCGTCAAGCTGACGGCAGAAGTCGCTCAGCAGTGGGCGGACTATCAGGCCAATCCCGAAGGCTACTTCGACAGCGTTGAACTGATGGAACTGGACACCATGATCGGCGGCAAGGGCATCAACGATGCCGAGCTGGTGGCCGTGATGGCTGAAAAGTCCGGTGAAGGCGTGGAATGGCTGAAGAAGTACGGCATTGAGCTGACCAGCGTGGGCAGCTTCGGTGGCGCGTCCGTCAAGCGTATCCATCGCCCGGTGAACGCGGAAGGCAAGACGGTCTCCGTTGGCTCCTACATGGTGCCGCTGCTGGAAGCTGCCTGCGATGCAAACGAGAACATCACCATCCTGCTGGAAACCACGGCGACGGCCATCCTGACCAATGAGTCCGGTGCGGCCTGTGGCGTGGTGGCGACCGGTGTGACCGGCAACGACGTGACGGTCAATGCCGATGCGGTCATTCTGGCTACCGGTGGCTTTGGCGCGAACCTGGACATGGTGGCGGAACTGGTGCCCTCTCTCAAGGGCTTCATGACCACCAACGCGGCTGGTGCGCAGGGTCAGGGCATTGCGATGGCGCAGGTGCTGGGCGCTGCGACCATCGACATGGATCAGGTGCAGATTCATCCGACCGTGCAGTTTGACACGGCGGCGCTGATTACCGAGGGTCTGCGTGGCGACGGTGCTATCCTCGTCAATGCGGAAGGCAAGCGTTTCATCGACGAAGTGGGTACCCGTGACGTGGTCAGCGCGGCGGAAATCGCGCAGACCGGTTCCTATAGCTGGCTGGTGGTTGACCAGGCGATGCTGGACAAGTCCTCTGTGATCGCCGGTTATGTGAAGCGCGGCTTCGTCTTCCAGGGCGAAACCTATGAAGCGCTGGCGGAACAGCTGGGCGTGGACGCTGCGACCTTCGCAGAGACCATGAACACCTGGAACAGCTATGTGGAAGCGAAGAACGATCCTGACTTTGGTCGTACCTCTTTCGCCTCTCCGCTGAACACCGCTCCCTACTATGCGATCAAGGTGACTGCTGGCATCCATCACACGATGGGCGGCCTGAAGATCACCACGAATACCGAGGTTGTCAAGGAAGACGGCACGATCATCACCGGCCTGTATGCGGCTGGCGAAGTGACGGGCGGCATTCATGGCGCGAACCGTCTGGGCGGTAACGCCGTGGCTGATTTCGTGGTCTTTGGCCGCATTGCCGGCGAAAGCGCTGCGGAATACGCGCTGGGCAACTGATTTATCTGATCTTTCCCGGGCGTGGGCTGGCTGAAGGGCAGGCTCACGCCCTTTTTGGTGCACAAAAAAAACTTGCTGCGATCATGCAGCAAGTATATTAAACCGCCTCAACGAGCAGAATCTTTCCATTGCGTTTCTTCGGCAATTTCGGAAATCAGCTTTCCCTGATACGAAAAGCACATGGGACCAGCTACGGAATAGCCCTTGATGGATTTGGCAATGGCGGAAAGAGACGTGATTTCGTCACGGTATTGTACCTTGTGGTCGGAAACAACCGTGACAACAATGCTGGGGTCATCCTGATAAATCAGCTGAGCGCCCAGCGGAATATGGCACTTTGAAAAATTGACGGCAGGTCGCCTTTTGATTTGTGTTTCCGAAGCGTCATCGGATGAAGGGGAAGAACCTTCTGCCGGTTTGATGCGATGCAGTCGATTTTGAGAACCGCTGATGATGGCAATCGCCTCCAGAAGGGAGTAAGCATCTTCAGGAGACATGATAAAGAACTCTCTGTCCCTGGAAACGCGCAAATCCGGATTCAGATTGTCAATCAGCTGATGCAGCTTTCTGTCTTCCAGGTTGCCGGATGTTTCGTATATGGCGTAAACTTCGTAATCGTAAGGCAGTGCGGTGGTGCTGAGCTGCTTCCGGCGCTTTTCAACATCCGCCGAATAACCGATTTTGACCATGTCGTGCAGACAGGGATTGGTCATGATGTAAATGTACCCCTTTGACATCGGAAAACCTCCTGTATATCTGGCGTTTATGCCGAAAAAATCATATTCACTTCATGACAGTCCGGCTCATCCACTACATCTGTTTCCACAAAACCAACGCTTTCATAGAGTCTTTTGGCGACGTTGTTACCCCATAGATAGGTGGTTGTCATGGTGCGCAAATGGTGTTGCGTTTTCATGTAATCAATCAG
>CAZGKQ010000123.1:0-2709 GCA_964526125.1 uncultured Faecalibacterium sp. | reverse complement strand
CGGTCACGCGTGATGCGGATATCTTCGCCCAGCGTGTGCTTTGCGGCGGTCGCTCCCAGCAGCACAATTACCTTTGGCCGAATCAGCGCCGTCTGAATTCGCAGATGCAGCATACAGGCGGCTGCTTCTTCCTCTGTCGGCACGCGATTGCGTGGCGGACGGCACTTGACGATGTTGCAGATATAAACCCGGTCACGGGGTAGCGAGATGGCCAGCAGCATTTTCGTCAGCAGCTGACCGGCAGGGCCGACAAAGGCCAGTCCCTCCTCGTCTTCCACCTGCCCGGGACCTTCACCGATGAGCATCAGTGGACTGTGGACATCTCCCTGCCCGGGAACTTTGTGGTGAATGCCCTGACAAAGGCCGCACATGGTGCATGCGGCAACCTGCTGCTCAAAAAGCGTCCATGTCAGCTCGGCCATGATGATGCCTCCCTTAAAGACCGGTTTGAAATAGAGAAATGGTTTCGGTGACGTTGGAAATCAGCCAGTTCAACAGGCTGAACAGCATGGCAACCAACACCAGAATGAACGCAGCACCAACAATGACGCTGAGAAAATCCCAAAGTCCGGCCAGCAGTGCCCAACGCGTCTGGTGAAGCTCCTGAAGCTCCTCGTCGGTGAGCATGTCTTCATCAAAAGCATTTTCCGCCGGTTGAGGGAGCGCTTCTGCATCGTCATACGGGGCATCGCCGAAAAGAACGGCCTGTGAGTCGGCCTCATCAAAATCGGGCAGCCAGGCTTCCTCGTTGGTGAAAACGGGCTGCGCATCGGGGTCGGCAGGTGTGGCAGAAGAAAAGGGCTGCTCCGGTGGAACATAGGCGCGTGTGTGCTGCACATCGCCGGCAAAGGAGGAATCCGCATCGGGGGTGGACGCAGAAGCGCTGCGCCGCCGCTTGAAATCAGTCATAGCTGCCTCCTGAAGGATGGTCTATCCATAAAACGATTGGCAGGGATGAAATCGTGCTGGCTTTTCGTTGATATGGGTGACAGGGGAAAATCAGACGTAATCCAGCCAGGGAGCGTCGTTTTCTTCACGACCTGTCAGATGCCCTTCGCTGCTCAGCCCCGGAAAACCGGTCTGCCGCAGCGCTTCGTAAAGGACGATGGCCACGGAGTTGGACAGATTCAGACTCCGAGCTTCCGGCCGCATGGGAATGCGGATGCAGCGGTCATAAGCCTGTGACAGCAGATTTTCCGGCAGACCGCGCGTTTCACAGCCGAAAACCAGAAAATCGCCGTCCGCATAGGCCGCTTCGTGATAGCCCCGTGGCGCCTTGGTGCTGGCCAGGTGCAGATGCGCCCCGGGATGCGCCTGCAAAAAGGCACCGAAGTCGGGATAGGTGTGATAGGTCATCAGATTCCAGTAATCAAGCCCGGCACGCTTCAGGTATTTGTCGCTCAGGGAAAAGCCAAGCGGTTCAATCAGGTGCAGCACCGCGCCGGTGGCGGCGCAGGTTCGGGCAATGTTGCCGGTGTTCTGCGGAATTTCCGGGTTAACGAGTACGATGTTGAGCGCCATTTAGGGAAAATCGCCTCCATCAGTCTGTTGATCGTTGTTTGCACCTTTATTGTAGCATTATCCGACAATTTTCGCAAGATGATTGACAGAAGAAAGAAAAAAGTCTATAATTCAAAGCAGAGGATTCCTGCAAAAATGGAAAAGGAGGGAATTGAATGAAGAAAATCATGGCTCTGCTGTTGGGGCTGTTATTGACGGTTTCCAGTGCGATGGCGGAGCTGATGTACATTCTGCCGGACAGCAATTTTCGCGAGCTGACATGGGCTGAGGTGGCCGAGTGGGATTACGAGACGCTGGGCTATGCGTTCAATGAAATTTTTGCGCGCCACGGCTATGTGTTTATTCCCGGCCGAAAATACGAATACTACTTCTCGTGCCAGCCGTGGTATACGCCGAACGCGGACAGCAACAACGACCGTGCAGTCTATCCGTATGTCAATGAGGTGGAGTGGAAAAACTACCACCTGATCAAGGCCGTGCGTGCTTATAAGTACAACTGGGGCGACTGGGGAAAATCCATGTGGGATTACTTCTCCACCGGGTTTGACACGCTGATGGGCTTTGATTATGTGCAGCTGCGCACGGGGCAGAACCTGCCGGTGTACTCCGCGCCCTCCCGAAATGCCTGGCGTGGCGCGAATGGCAAGGCCTCGGTCGGCACGGGTGGCGCGATTTACACCGCCGGATGGGAAGGCAACTGGCTGCTGGTGATGTATGAAACGAACAACGGCTCGGTGCGCGTGGGCTATGTCTGCGCGGAGGACATTCGTGGCGGCGTGCCGGTGGATGTTTCGCTCTCCTTTGATTACATTCCGGCCACGGTGAACCGGCGCGTGACCCTGACAGACGATCCGGCACGAACCAACACGACCATCACAACGCTGTATACCGGCAGCACCGTGACCTACCTGACCAGCTTCTTCAACCGCTATGCATGGGACTATGTGGAGACGACCGTGGGTGGGCAAACGGTGCGCGGTTTCCTGCCGGCCGGCAACCTGACCATTGAGGGCGAGGAAGAAGATGCGATGGCTGCGTATGCGGCGGATGAGTACGGCTGGCTGGACGATGATGAATATGACTGGCTGAACGACGATGGAGAGTACGACTGGCTGAACGACGATGGAGAGTACGACTGGCTGAACGACGATGGAGAGTACGACTGGCTGAACGACGATGGAGAGTACG
>CAZGKQ010000122.1:1820-5276 GCA_964526125.1 uncultured Faecalibacterium sp. | reverse complement strand
ATCTGCATCTTTTCAAAAAGAAATTTCCGTGGTACAATGAACATGGAATCCGAAGGGGGTAACCCCTTTTTGCAAGAATAAGGAGTATCGGACTTTCATGATAAAGGCTGCTTCAACGCCCCTGAAGGTGGGCATGATTTCTCTGGGCTGCAACAAAAACCGCGTGGACAGTGAGACGGCGCTGGGACTGCTCAGGGAGCATGGATATGAATTGACGGCAGATCCGGCGCAGGCGGATGTGCTGATGGTCAATACCTGCGGATTTATCGCTTCAGCGAAGGAAGAATCCATTGACGCCATTCTGGAAATGGCACGCTATAAGGAGACGGGACGCTGCCGCGTGCTGGTGGTGACGGGCTGCCTGGCGCAGCGCTACGAGAAGGATCTGATGCAGGAAATTCCCGAAATTGACCTGCTGATGGGCGTGAACCAGTATCAGCAGCTTCCGGCGGCGCTGGATAAGGCGCTGGGAGGCGTGCGCGGCAGCTATTGCATGGATGATTTTGCGTATTATGCCCATGACCGTGTGCTGACCACCCCCTCCTATACGGCATATACCCGAATTGGGGAGGGGTGCTCCAATCGCTGCACCTTCTGCGCCATTCCGCTGATTCGCGGCGCTTATCGTTCGCGTCCGGAGGCGGATGTGCTGGCTGAGGTGGAGAAGCTGGCGCGTCAGGGCGTGAAGGAACACATTCTGGTGGCGCAGGACACCACGCGCTTTGGCACGGAGGACGGTGCGCCCACAGCCCTGCCGGAGTTGATGAAAAAGGCGGCGGCCATCGAGGGCGTGGACTGGCTGCGCGTGCTGTACTGCTATCCGGACGAGACGGATGAGCGTCTGCTGGATGTGATTGCGAACACCGCGAACATTTGCAACTATCTGGATCTGCCGATTCAGCATATCAACGATCTGGTGCTGCGGCGGATGCATCGGCGCGGAGACAGCCGGGATATTCGCCGGGCGGTGAAGGGCGCGCATGAACGCGGCCTGACGCTGCGCACGTCGATCATTGTGGGCTTCCCGGGAGAGACGGAGGAGCAGTTCCAGGAGCTGCTGGACTTCCTGCCGGAGGCGGAATTTGACCGGCTGGGGGCGTTCACCTACTCGCCGGAAGAGGACACCCCGGCGGCACGCATGCCCGACCAGATTCCGGAGGAAGTGAAGGAAGAGCGGCTGGATCGTCTGATGAAATTGCAGGCAAAGATTTCTCACGCCAAGAATCAGCGCCGCGTCGGCACGCTGGAAAAGGTGCTGGTGACTGACGTCAATGCGAAAGGCGAGATGCTGGGGCGCAGCGAACGCGAAGCACCGGAAACGGATGGCGAAATCATCTTCACTGCCGGGAATGTGGCAGATGGAAAAATGCCGAAAATCGGCGATTTTGTCACGGTGCGCATTGAAAAAGCAGGAACTTATGATCTGACAGGGGTGATGGTATGAATCTGCCGAATAGACTTTCGCTGCTGCGCGTAGCGCTCATTCCGGTCATGGTGGTACTGATGCTGCCGCAGACGCTGCTGTGCAATCTGCTGGCCGCAGCGGTGTTCGGGGTGGCGGCACTGACGGACTATCTGGATGGCCATATCGCCCGAAGCCGTCATTTGATTACGGACTTTGGTAAATTTATTGATCCGGTGGCGGATAAGCTGCTGAACCTGTCGGCGATGATTATGCTGGTGCAGGGCGGTACGCTGCCGGGCTGGGTGGTGGTGCTGATTCTGGCACGGGAGCTGGCGGTCGATGGATTACGCATGGTGGCGGTTGGTCAGGGAAGCGTGATTGCTGCCGGGCAGCTGGGCAAAATCAAAACGGTCAGCCAGATGATTCTGCTGCTGTGGATGCTGATTACGCATCAACCGGCGTGGACAGCTCCGGCCTATGCGCTGGAGGCCGCTTCGGCGGTGCTGGGCATGCCGTGGATGCGCCATGTCAGCACGCTGCTGATGCTGTGGGTTGCCGTGATTACGCTGTGGAGCGGCATTGACTATTTTGTGCGCCATAAGGATTGTATTCGGGATATGTGATGGATACATATGATTGATACGAAGGAATCGCTGATTGATTCAGCAGGTTGTGAAAGAAATATGACAGAACCGCCCGGACAGATGTGTTCGGGCGGTTCTTCGGTGAAAGAACGGGAAAGCTGTCAGGTTTCCGGCAACGGCCAGAACGGAACACCTTCCTCATTGGCGATGCCGACATAGAGATGGTCAGTTTGCTGCCCTTCACGCAGATAATGCGCTAGAACATATTTCGCCGTGAAGGGCATTTCCAACGAAGAAAGCGCATCCAGCGGAAACCAGCGCAACGTTCCTTCATTCGAGTGCAGGTCAGGTGAGACATGTGGCTTCAAATTCGCGAAGAAATAATAGTTTTGCCGGATTTCACCGTGGGTCTGGCGCAGGGTGATGTAGCGGAAGGTCAGCTGGTCGAGGTCATCCGGCGAAAGTCCCAGTTCCTCCTGCAATTCCCGGAGAACGCAGACTTTGGCATCGTTCAGCTCGTCCTTCTCAAAATGACCTCCGGCAGAGGCTGTCCAGACGTGATTGACAACGCGTCCGCCCTCCCGGTAAAGCAACAGCACTTCACCCGGACGAAAAAGGTAGAGGGATGTCATGTTGCGCAGCGTTCCGTCCATCAGGGTCTCCTTTCGTTTGTGGCAGGGGAATCAAATTGCAGGGCATAAAGAACGGCCAGCATGGTTACGCCGTCCTTGGTGCCATTGGTTTGCAGCAGGTGGAGGGCTTCCTGGCGCGTCAGCCACTTTTTCTCGCACACTTCGTCGGTATCTGTGAGGGCAGACTCCTCCGCCACATCGGCGGCAAACACATGAACCACGGCATCGGACATGCCGTTGGCCGGATTCTGGCTGCACAGATAGCGCAGATGGCGGAGCGTGCAGCCGCTTTCCTCCATGGCTTCGCGTGCAGCGGCGGCTTCGATGCTTTCACCCGGTTCCACCTTTCCGGCAGGAATTTCCCATTCCGCATGTCCCAACGTGTAGCGGCGGTTGTGGATGAACAGAATTTCCTGATCTCCACGGAAAAGCACAATGGCCACGGATTCGCGCGGATAATGCAGTTGGTGGTACTTTTCAATGATGGCGCCGCTGGGAAGCCGCACGCGGTCGGCATACAGGCAGATATAGTCGCTTTCATAGAGGGTGGTTCGGGAAAGACGCTCCGGCATTTTCGGCATGGAAAAGCCCTCCTTCGGCTGAAAACGGATTATTGGCGTTCACTGCGGCAGGCCTGGAGGAAGGAAATCCATGTGGACAGGCTTTCAGGGGAAAAATCGCGCAGCGCACGTTCGTAGCAGGCAAAAGCGTCCGGATGCTGATTTCCCATCCAGGCCAGCGCCTTTTTGGGGCCGAAATAAGGCTGCTGCATCAAATCGCAGAAGATTTCAAGGCTGTCAATCAGCACCCAGTGCCAGCGGAACAGCCCCTCTGC
>CAZGKQ010000122.1:0-1720 GCA_964526125.1 uncultured Faecalibacterium sp. | reverse complement strand
GAATGGTCGGTAATGACCAGCGCGTCGAAATCGCTGTTCAGGTTGTTGGTACCGTTGGCGTAGGAGCCGTAAACGATGATGGACAGCGGTGCATAGGTCTGCTTCAGGTATTCAAGAATCGTTTCCAACGTAATTTACCTCCGTAATTTACCTCATGAGAGTTGATATGGCGTGAAAGTGGCTTATTGAAGGCCCAGCACGAAGAGAACGACTGCGATGATCACAGCGGCCGTCCAGCCGACATAGCGTCCGGCAATCTCCCAATCAGAAGGCTCGGCTTCGTAGGCGTCGCGAATCCTGAAGGACAGATCCCAGCGGAACAGCTCATCAGCAAAGAGCATGGAAAGCGCTGTGACAATGCAGAGAAAAGCGCCGCCGAACCAGCTCAGCCAGTTTCCTCTGTGCGTCAGCGTCGGATGATCCATCAGTTCCAGCAGCGTGGGGATGGATGGCTCAAGCAGATCAATGAGGTTGCCGTCAGCATCCATGGAGATTTGCTCCGAACTGTTGGTGGTCGCGTAGACAATCCGGGAAAAGCTGAAAAGGCCATCTTCGGTGTAAAGCCAGTAGAAATCGTCAGATTTCAGCACGCCGCCGCGGAACAGAATTTCATCTCCTCGGCGAAATTCCACGCCAGTCAGCAATTCCGCCATCTCCTGATTTTGTGGCACGGCGGAAGCGTCTTCCCGGGCGGTATAGGGGCCATAGGTTTTGTCGCCGCATTGGAAGAGCACGGTTTTGTCCGCCGAAACGGTGAAGGAAGACGGTTGACCGTGGAAGGTTGCCGCATAGACCGTGGTGCCATTTTCGGTGGTGGGGAGAAAGAGCGTCTCCTGATAGTCAAAGCCTACCTGGGCAATGGTGGTGGCGTAGAAAAACGCAAACACGGGAATCATGAGAAACAGCAGCAGAAGAAGCGTTTTCTGGTAACGGGTGAGTTGCCTGATTCTTTCCATGATGTGCACCCCCTGAATGGCGTATTCTGATGAATTCAGTATAACATGAAATACAGCAAAAAACCAGAGGCAGATAGGCCTCTGGGGGGGAAAGAAATTCATTTTTCAGACTCAGATTGCTGGAAATGAAGCAGTTTTCTGCATCAATCGGAATCACGGCTGTTCATACCCATTTAATCGCCTGTCAATTGCCCTGCACCTGTGTTTTTTGAAAGAAAACCTGCAAAAGCGCCATGATTTGCGCGCTTGGACCTTTCAAAATAACCCGGGGAATGCCGTGAATGTTGCTGAAACAGAAATTCAGGTCGTAGAAGGCGCTGTTGTTGGAAATTTCGTAGCAGAAGAAGTTGGAGATTTCCTTCGGGTCGTTGTTCGGCAGATCCAGCACGGTACACATCTGCGACTCCGGCTTTTTGTCGTTTAGCAGAAAGTCGTAGACGACGGCGTTCTGCTTGGCCTGAATGCTGGGGCGGACAGCCGGGTGGTAGATGAATGCTTCCACCTGCTCAGGGGTGAAATGCCAAAGGCCGTTGATCATTTCCCCTTCAAGCAGACCGCGATGAATATAATTGCGGATGGTGCGATCTGTCAGGCCGGTTATAAGGACGAGGTGGTTGATGGTGTAAAGCGTTTCGGTCATGGTGAAAACCTCCTGAATGATTTTTCCCGGCCGGGATGATATAAGTATAGCATCCCGGATGGCGCAAAATCAATTTGAAATTTCACCACTTTTTCATAGCAGGGAAGCACTGAAAAGGAATTCC
>CAZGKQ010000121.1:3284-5325 GCA_964526125.1 uncultured Faecalibacterium sp. | reverse complement strand
CGAACAGGAAAAGCGGCTTCTGCAGCGATGCGGGAGCCGCTTTGTTCCTGATTTTTGGCCTGTTTGTTTGCTATTTTCCAAGAAGGGTGAAAAACAGTTGAAATGATGATGATGAATGTGTGTTTTTTTCTGCACACCGGATGATGAGAATGTGATAGAGTATAAACAGAAAGCTGGAAGGTGCGATTCTCTCCTTTGTCGGGAAGTGGGCGGAAAAGCATGATCCGGCGAGAACCTGTAGGAAAACGAAAGGAGCAATGGTACATGAAGCTGAAGAAGAGTTTGGCGCTGCTGCTGGCAGCAATGATGGCGCTGGGCAGCGTCGGTGGCGCTCTGGCGGAGGAGCAGGAGAACACGCCTACCTCTGCGGCGGAAGTCATGAATGTGCGCGCCAGTGAGGTGGACGAAGAGGCTGCGGCTGCTGAAACCGCCTATCTGGAAACGGATTGCACGTTCTCCGTGATCGAAGCGGATGAAACGACCGGCCAGGTCAAGCTGTCCTACACCGAGGGCGTGACTCCAATTCTGGAAGTCGATGGCCTGAAGTTTAAGGACCTGAACAAGAACGGTCAGCTGGATGTGTATGAGGACTGGCGCAGGGACGTTGAAGAGCGCATCACCGACCTCATCGCCCAGATGACGGTGGAGGAAGAGGTCGGCCTGCTGTTCTGCGTCAACACGCAGCTGGCGGATGCGCGCACGATGGTGAAGGAATATCAGCTGACCTGTCAGCTGTTCAACCTGAACGGCACGCCCAAGACCATCACCAACACCCTGAACCACATTCAGGCGGCTGCGGAAGCAGAGCGTCTGGGCGTCCCGATGGTGTTCACGTCCGACCGTGAATACAACGCCTTCGGCGGCTACATCGACAAGGCGCACGAGGCCTTTGGCACGGCGAACGATCCTGAACTGGCCTATCAGCTGGCTTCCTACTACGGCAAGGCCATGACGGCGGTCGGTATCCACGTCACCTTTGAACCCTACGCCAACGAGATCGGCGCACAGTACGGCGAGAATCCCGAACACATCGCCGCGATCGTGCATGAAGAAATCCGCGGTCTGGAAGAGAACGGCCTGGCCTCCTGCACGAAGCACTGGATTGGCCGTGGCGGCGACTCCTCCTTCGGCGCTGCACGCTCTGTGGCGCAGAACTTTGATAACTGGATGGTCGGCTGGGAAGCTGCACTGTCTGCCGGTTCTGAATGGGTGATGACCAACTGCGGCGGCACGGGCATCTCCAACACCGTTGACGTGAAGTGGGACAAGGCGACCATGAGCTACCTGCGTGACACCCTGGGCTTTGACGGCGTGGTCGTCACTGACTGGTGGGCACTGGGCGGCGGCCCGAGCAACCCCGGCCGTATGAGCGGCATCACCGCTGAAGGCGTTGACCTGTCTCAGCAGACAATTGGCTGGCTGTACAACGACGCGCTGGCGAATGGCACCGACATGTTCGGCTCCGGCGCGATGATCCGTGACTACTCCAACTGGGAGAATTCTCCCTCCAGCAACTATCCTCAGGCGATTATCGACGGTCTGGCCACGGGCGAAGTGGAAAAGGCTAACGTCGATCAGGCCGCGACCCGTATCCTGCGGTTCAAGTTCAACAAGGGCCTGTTTGAAGATCCCTTCAACAGCGTCGAAGAAGCGATCCGCATCTGCTCCAGCGAAGAATGGGCTGCGAATCCCACCGACATCACCAACGACGAAGAGCTGCGTGCGGCTCGCAATCCGGAAGAAGTCGAACTGACCGAGCGCCTGCAGGCTGAATCCGCCGTGCTGGTGAAGAACGACAACAACCTTCTGCCGCTGACCACGGACAAGAAGGTCTATGTGGACGCTTCCAGTGCCAGCGCGAAGGCCGGTTACAAGAAGTACATGGAACAGATGGGCGTGACCATCGTGGACGACATGGAAGACGCTGATGTGGTCGTTGGCGACTACGGCAGCATCACCGATGCCACCGAGCTGTTCATCGAGGATGCGCAGGATCTGGGCAAGCCGATCGTGCTGACCCTCAACGGCTCTGACCCGACGG
>CAZGKQ010000121.1:0-3184 GCA_964526125.1 uncultured Faecalibacterium sp. | reverse complement strand
GCGCAGGATCTGGGCAAGCCGATCGTGCTGACCCTCAACGGCTCTGACCCGACGGAATATGCCATCCGCAACTCCGATGCGCTGATGTACCTGAGCTACAACCAGGGCGCTGACCACGGCTCCACCGAGGGTGGCTTCGTGACCACCACCGCACCGTGGGTGTATGTTGACCTGCTCTACGGCGTGAAGGAACCCGGCGGCATCATCACCAAGGAAATCGCCCGTAGCACTGTGGCGGACAACGAGCAGTGGAAGGATCTGGCTGGCGATCAGGGCGCTTCTCCCTACGTCCGTCTGATGGTTCAGGCGACGATGGAAGACGATCCGAACCATGCCTCTCCCAACAACTGGGGCGATCCGCTGGTGACCTACCAGTACGGCATGAGCTATGGCAAGAATCCTGACTTCAAGTATTCCTGCCTGATCCTGCCCACCGTGCAGGAGACTGTGGAAGTCGAATCCGGCTCCTCCACCACGACGCAGACCAACGTCTGGAATCAGACCAAGGCTGGCGAACCCTTCAAGGTGTACGCTCTGCTGCGCAACAACGGCGCGGACGGCATCACCACCGTGCAGGCGAAGGCCAACGGCGAGGTTGTGGCTGACAAGATCATGACCGTCGAAGGCGGCAGCTGGCGCGTGATCGAGATGGAACTGACGCTGAACGCCGGTGAATACACCATCGAAATCGGCGATCAGGCCGGCACGATCAAGATCGTGGAATAATCCGAACCTTGTAATATCTGAAATATCATCCCGACAATGGGGCGGAAGCGAAAGCTTCTGCCCCTGTTTTTTGAATTGCGCGCGGAAAAAATGCATGAGCGGCGAAAAAGGCACAGAAAAAACGCGCTGCACCGGCCGGAAGCCGAAAGGGCAGCGCGTTCGTCATGGAGCGAAGAGGAAAAATATCAGTCCGTGGCCGTGGCAACGCTTTTCTCCGGGACAAAGAGAATCAGCGACTTTTCGTCCAGCTCAAACACCACGGTGGCGTTCAGGGCAGAAGAAAGGAATTCCTGCGAGATATACAGCTCGCCATCGCGCAGCTGCACGTCGGAGGCGGAAAGCGCCAGCGTGGCGTTATCCGACAGGACAACCAGATCACCTTCCACCGACTGGATAATCAGCTCATATCCGGCAGCGGTGAAGAGCCAGGTGTTGTCCGCCGTCTCCGTGAGCGTCCAGCCGTCAATGCACTGCACCAGCTCGTGCAGGTTCATCACGGCCAGCCCGTCCGCATCGACCCACAGGCCGGGGCGGCGCGTAAAGCCCACACCGTCACTGAGCACGGAGAAAGTCAGCGCGCGACCGCTGTTGCCCAGAATGATGCTGCCGTTATCCAGCATGACCATGCCTGAATCCGTCAGGGTGACGGAAGTCGCAGGTTCTTCAGTCTCCACCGGAACCGCCTCGGTTTCGGACGGCTTCGGCAGATCAGACGGCGCGACGGTCGGTGTTATGGAGGGTGTTGGCGTCGCCGTGGGGGGAACGGTCGGCGGCGTGTAGGCCACGACGTTCGGATCTTCATAAAGGCGCGTCTGCGTGGCCTGACCGGCAATGCCGTCTACCCCCAGACCATTGGCTTTCTGGAAGCGGCGGACGGCGGAAGTCGTCTTGCTGCCATAAGCGCCATCGTCCTCGCCCTCATCAAGATAACCCAGCTCAATCAGGCGGCGCTGGAGCTTGAGGACAGCTGTGCCACGGTCGTTCCATTGAACGGTTTTGTAGGACATGTTCGGGGTGATGGTGGGTTCCGGCTGAACCGTGGGGGTAGGTGTTGCGGTCGGAACGGATGTCTGGTTGGGAACCAGCGTTGCCGTCACGTTGGGCGGCAGCAGTGTGGGCGTTGGAACTTCCTCCGGAAGGGGGCCTTCCTGAACGGACAGCGCAACGGTCAGGGAAACATACGCAAGCAGCGTTTTCAGAAAATCCATGAGGGAAGTGCCTCCTTAATCAGCGATTCTTCATCAGCCTTTATTATACGACAAAATGCTCGAATGTGCAACCGAAAGAAAAGAATTTGATGAAATCCAATTGTAAAAATTATTGTCAAAATGGCGGAAGTGTGGTATGATCAGGATAAACCAATGGAAGCAGGAGGCAGAAACAGCATGAAGGAACCGATTCTGGTCATCATGGCCGCAGGGATGGGCAGCCGCTATGGCGGACTGAAGCAGCTCGATCCGCTGGGGCCGGACGGCGAAGTGATTCTGGACTACAGTCTTTTTGATGCCCGTCGCGCAGGATTCAGGCGCGTGGTTTTCCTCATCAAGCATGAAATTGAGGCGGCATTCCGAACTGCGGTGGGCAGCCGCGTTCCCAACGACATGGAGGCAAACTATGCCTTTCAGCAGCTGGAAAAGCTGCCGGAGGGGTATTCCGTGCCGCAGGGGCGCACAAAGCCCTGGGGAACGGGGCATGCCGTGCTGTGCTGCCGCGAACTGCTGGACGCGCCTTTCCTGGTCATCAATGCGGATGATTATTACGGAGTTGAGGCGTTCCGGATGGCTTATGAGCAGCTGACGCAGCTGGAAAACAGTCACGGCGAATATTTCATGGTCGGCTACGAGCTGCGCAACACGCTGACGGACAGCGGCTATGTCTCCCGTGGCGTGTGCGAGGTAGATGAGCAGGGATTCCTGACGAAAGTGACGGAACGCACACACATTATTGCCACCTGCGACGGGCCGATGTACACGGAGGATCAGAAGATATATCACCGTCTGCCGGAAACAGCTACGGTGAGCATGAATTGCTGGGGATTTACGCCGGACTTTCTGGATGCGCTGGCGGATGGGTTTGTGCCATTCCTGAAGGATGCGATGGAGAAGAATCCGATGAAGGCGGAATATTATCTGCCCAGTGCGGTAAGCAGGGAACTGGATGCAGGGCGCGCTGCTGTGCGCGTGTTGACTTGTCCGGATCGCTGGTGGGGCGTGACCTATCATGAGGATCGGAAGAATGTGATGGACGCGATGCAGCGGATGGCGGAGGATGGCTTATACCCTCGCCCCCTCTGGGGAGAAAAAAAGGAAAAAGGGGAATAAGGGCAAGCGAAAAAAGTTTCACGCGGAAACAGTATGGAAATGTCACCAACTGAATCGCGGAATGGGTGTCGAGAGGGTCGAAGGTAGATTGTCAAGCAAGTGCAACACTTTCTTCCTCACTTTTTTCAAAGAAAACT
>CAZGKQ010000120.1:0-5430 GCA_964526125.1 uncultured Faecalibacterium sp. | reverse complement strand
GGCATGGTGGACAGTGGCGGCGTGCATTTCCTGCGTCCGCAGAAGATTGACAGGCCGTATTGTCTGCGCCCGGAGGTGGATGAGCGCGTCTTTCTGCTCAAGCTCGTTCCGGGAACGCTGCCGGATGTGCTGGATTTTGTGGCCAGCGCCGGGTATCGCGGTCTGGTCATTGAAGCCTTCGGGTTGGGCGGACTGCACTACATCCGCCGGAATCTGGTGGAAAAACTGCGGATGCTGCGCCAGAAGGGCGTGCGCATTCTGGTGCTGACGCAGTGCATGTACGAAAAAGCCGACCTGTCCATTTACGAGGTCGGCACGCAGCTGCTGCGCACGGATGTGCTGTCCGGCATGGATATGACGACGGAAGCCGCCGTGACCAAATTGATGTGGGCGCTGGCGCAGGAGAATACCGATGAGCTGCTACGCGAAAACCTTTGCGGTGAGGTGAGAAGCTGAAGGTGCGGAGAGGGCGGCTTCGATGGAAGGGGAGACTTCGTCTCATTCCGCTCGACCCTTTCGACACCCATTCCGCGTGTTACTTTTTTACTCCCGCTCGCCGCGCAGCCCTTTACCCAAAAGTTCAGACAGGTCTTCCTTTTGCTCATCTACCGTCTTTTCTCCATCAAATGGAATCGGCGCGGCTACCTCAAAACGATGCCCCTTCGTGTCAATATGCACCGGGTAAAGCAACAGATTTTCCCCCGTCGCCCGATAGTACATTGTGCAGATATTCAACCATCCCGTATTCAGCCACTCATGATGTTCCCCAAACCCACTGGGTTGCTCCGGGAAAATCACCAGATACTGCCCACCCTTGAGCGCCTTCAAACTCTGCCGCATCGTCGTCATGACCCGTGCATCATGAAAAACCGGAATGGTCGGCGCACTCTTGAGAATCGGCGGTAAAACCGCAGCGGCCAGATAGGGCAGCGTGGCGTTGTACAGCGGCTCCAGCCGACAACCCGGCTCCCACCAGTAGTCCTGCCGCACATAGGCCGGGCAGGTTTTCCGGTTCATGATGCCCTCGTTGCACCAGACGCGCACGTCGTCGCGAAGGGGGAATTTGGCGACCATGTCAATCGGGCCGAGCGCGCCGACATGGTTGCAGACGAAAATACACGGTTTGTTCTGGAAAGGCTCCTGCCAGGAAATGTCCATTTTGGCGGTGATGCCGCAGTAGATAAAGCGTAAGCAGGTAAAGAGTCGTCCCATAAGGTCGGTCATCCTCCGGTCAGAAAAGTTACCCCCTATCCTATCATGAATTGTCGATAAATGCAAGGCATGGGGCACAAAAAAACATCATATAGATAGATGCGCGACAGGGGGGATGGACATGGCGCGGAAGCGGAAACGGCGCAGAAAAGCGGCGTTCGGCAGGATGGCGGTGGTGGTGCTGGCCGGGGTAGCGCTGGTGGTGGCGGTATTGCTGCTTGTGCAGCTGGATGGGCAGACGGGCGCGCCGTCCGGCCTGAACGGCGAATGGCGGACGCTGGTGCGCGTCTGGTTGGTGGATGCGCCGGGCGGTGCGGCACGCTGGCTGTCCGGACAGATGGAAGCGTTTGAAAAGCAGCATCCGGGGACGCAGGTGTACCTGCGACAGGTCACGGCGGACGAGCTGACGCGCCCGGAGGCCATTTTGCCGGATGTGGCGCTGTATATGCCGGGAACGCTGGAAACGCCAGGTGCGCTGGAATTGCAATGGGCGGCGCTGGAAGGCGATTGGCCGCTGGAAACAGGGCTGCTCTCCGGTGGACAGCTGGACGGCGTGCAATATGCGCTGCCGCTTTGCTGGGGCGGATGGGTGCTGGCGGTGAATTCGGCCTACGATGAGACCGTGGCGGCCACACCGGCACCGACCACGCTGATTGGCCGTGCGGCGCAGCGCAGCGAAGCCCCCACAACGCCCGAACCTTATCCGCTTTCGAGGGTGGCGGAAAGTGACTGTCCTCTGCTGTCTCCGGGCGGATGCGCATTGGATGCGCTGCACGATCTGCTGCCGGAGCTGCCGACACTGACGACGGATTTCGCGCAGCTGTCGCCGCAGGACGTGTACCGGCGCTTTCAGGCGCAGCAGTGCGCCTCGGCCATGCTGACGACGGGACAGGTGGTGGCGTTTTCCTCGCTGGTGAGCAGCGGAAAAGGCTTTGCGTTCCGCGTGCTGACTCCGGCCACGGTGTCGACGGATCAGGTGCTGCTGGGTTCGCTGAATGTCGCCGCATCGGAACAGGCGGCGGAATTGCTGTCCTTTCTGATTGGGCGCAGTGCGCAGGAAGCGTTGCGGTCGCAGGGGTTGTTTTCCGTCCGCCGGGATCTGGCGCTGTATGCCACCGGCTGGGCGATGGAGATGGAACAGGCGGCGCGGCGTTCGCTGACCATGCCGAACGCCTTCCAGCCGCAGGAGCAGGTGGCACAGCAGACGTGGCAGAATTTCTGGAAAGAGAACACACAGGGAGGAAACCCATGAACAACGAACAGATAAAACGAATCGAAGCGATGGAAGCGGTGGTGAACGAAGCGACAGCGGTGCTGGATGAGATGGAAGCGGCGATAACGCGATGGGAACAGCAGCAGCCGCAGTTTGAAGCGCTGGCCGCCTACTACCAGAGTCCCCAGTGGTTGGCAGATCTGGACGATGACCGCGCCGGAAGGCTGCCGCAGACGCTGCGGCGAGGGGTGCTGTCGGAGGATGCGGTGTACGATTTGCTTTGCAACGTCGGGCAGATGCGCCAGCGGTTGGAAAGTGTTGCCGAAAGCATGAAGAATGCAGCGGCGGAGTGAGCCTGTGTTTCCGCATGCACGCAAAAACGCGTCCACCCGAAGGTGAACGCGCTGAAAACGAAAGAGCAGGGGACAGCGGCCATTTACTGATTTTCCTTGAGAATATCAATCGTCTTCTGATCGCGCTGGCCGCCATAAAACTTATCCAGCACCTGCCCGAATTCCGGGACATCGGGTGCGGCCAGTTCAAAAAGCGTCATGCAGGAGCGGAGCTTCACGTCGTCGATATAGCCCATGACCCGGCTCGGGTCGCTTTCATCAAGCGCCAGCAGCGCCCGGGTGATGTCAATCAGGCGCGCGCGTAGCGTGGGTTCGGCCATGTAGGCTTTGGCTTCATCCAGGTCGGCAATGCCGTAGTATAAGGCCATGCGGCTCCGTCCCAGCGCCTTGAGCTGGGGGAAGATGTACCAGATCCAGTGGGTTTCTTTCCGACCGGCCTTGATTTCGGCAAAGGCTTCAGCGTAGGAATCTTTCTGCGCTTCGAGAAAGCGGTTCAGGTCGGGAGCGGACATGGGGATTGCCTCCTTCATGCAGGGCGTTTAATCCGCCGGAATGTACTCGCCGTAGATGAATTCGTGCAGCGCTTTGACGTTCTTCGGGAAGGATTTACTGCCCATGTTGATGACGCTTGCGCCGTTCACATCCAGATAGGAGTAGGTGCCGTCCATTGGCACGCGGTGCTGTTCCAGCAGCGGCTCGTCATTGGCCAGCTTATCCGTGATGCCGGAGCGCAGGACGCTCAGTGCCAGATCAAGGATGGTGCTGGCCTTCATGTTCGTCTGCACATAGGGCATGCAGGCGGAGAGCAGGTCGGTCAGCTTGCTGACGCTCATGCCGTCCTCCAGCACCTTTTCCAGCAGCAGCTCCATCAGCTTGCGCTGACGTGCCGTGCGGCCAAAGTCGTTATCCACCTTGCGCAGACGGGCATACATCACGGCCTGAACGCCGTCGCAGTGGTGCGTGCCGTCCTCCGCCGGAAGGTTGACGCGAGTGTAGTCCTTGTCCTGATTGTCATACTTCGGGGGATGCTGCTTGAGGTAGGTGTTGATGGCCTTGGCTTCCTTGGCGGTCATTTCAATGTCAATGCCGCCGAGGCTGTCGATGATGGAAGCCAAGCCGTAGAAGTTGATGGTGATATAATTCTCGATGTTCAGCTCGAAATTCTTGTTGATGGTGCGCATGGCGAGCTGACCGCCGCCGCGTGCGTAGGCGACGTTGATGCGGTTCTTGTTTTTGTAGCCGGGGATGCTGACATACAGATCGCGCAGGATGGAGGTCAGCTTAATCGAGCCATCATCCTTGTTGATGGACACGACAATCTGCACGTCGCCGTTTTGCAGGCCGTTGTCCAGCGTCGTATCCCGGGTATCAATGCCCACCAGCAGAATATTGACGACGTTGGAGGGCAGATTCTCGTTCAGATCCAGTTTGTCCGGGTCGATGCTGGCGTCGATTTCCGCGTCCAGAATTTCAATGACCTCGGCTTCGTCGTTGCCGACGTAGAATTCGTCCTCCTCCTCGTCATCCAGCATGATGTCGCCGTCGTCATCGAGGATATAATCTTCGCCCTCAACGACGATTTCTTCGATTTCTTCCAGCTCCTCGTCCAGGTCGTCCAACAAACCCGACGATTCGGCCAGCCCCATCGGCAGGAGCAGACAGAGAACGGTGAAAATCGCCAGCAGACGTGTCCAAAGCTTCATTGGCATAACTGCCTCCTTTATACGGTGTTTCTACATGATTAGTATAGCGTTTTCCGGCGGAAAAAGCAATTCTTCCAGCGAAAAAAAGCGGAAATTGTTACAATTCGCGTTTGCTGCCCGGCTGATTCAGCTCATCCAGCGTCAGAGAGAAGGAAGGCACAAACTGGCGGATGAAATCCTGCACCTCCGGCAGGGTAATCGCGTCCAGCTGCGCCCGGATGGCTTCTCCGGCGGCATCGAACTCATGATTCCCGGCGCGGCGCTCATCCACGCATTTCAGGTAGGCGCTGAGCGAATCCGCCGCCTTGACGATTTGATGGTCATAATCCGTCCCTTCGGACAGGTAGGGGGAGAAATCGCCACGCAGATCATCGGGCAGCATGGCCAGCAGGCGCTGATTTGCCATCTTCTCCACGTCCTTATATGCGCCGCGCAGCTCCGGCGAATGGTACTTGACGGGAGTGGGCATATCGCCGGTAATGACTTCGCTGACATCGTGGTAGACGGCCAGCGTCACAATATGTTCCGGGTTGCAGTCACGGCCATACCGGTTGCGTCCCAGCAGCGCCATCCCGTGCGCCAGCATGGCGACCTGAAGGGAATGTTCCGCATCGTTTTCAGGCATGACGGAGCGCATCAGTCCCCAGCGGCGAATGTAGCGTAAACGGGAGAGGTAAGCGAAGAAGTGGTGCATCATGGTGGTTCCTCCTGAAAAAGCACAATAAAGTCCTCTATCATTTTACCGCATTTTACGCACGAATCAAGGGGAACATGGGAGGAAAATCAATTTTTCCAGGGGAAAAGAACGATGTCGTAGTGGCAGGATGCTTGCCGGAAGAAAAGCAGTAAAAAAGTTGCTGTAATCTCACCAATGAAGGATTACAGCAACGCTTGTGGCACCCCAGAGAGGATTCTAACCTCCGACCTATCGCTTAGGAGGCGATCGCTC
>CAZGKQ010000119.1:0-5438 GCA_964526125.1 uncultured Faecalibacterium sp. | reverse complement strand
TTATAGCACGGAAAAAGCAGACTGTCAATCAAGCGGCTGTTTCTCCGCCGGATGCACCGGTTGCACCGGTTGCACAAACTGCCGCTTCTTCATTTCCTGCCAGCTGAAAAAGCCGTACACGTCATTGACCAGAAACGCCACAAAGCAGACAACCACCGACACATAGCGCGTTTCTTCCAGGCTCGCCAGCACCCATAGCACAATCAGCACCACATCATTGGCCGCATAGGCCAGCGCAAAATACGGGCTTCTCCGAAACGTCAGATACACCGCCAGAAAGCTGGTCGCCACGGAGATGGTGCTGAAGAGGAGATTCACCGTGTTCAGCGCCTTCAGCACCACGCCGAAGCCAGCGGTAATCACCGCCGTCGCAATCCATATTCCGCACCATTCCTTCCGGCCAATATGGTTGACGGCCACTTCCGCATGATTTCCTTCGTAGGGATTTTTCAGCCACGAAATCAGGGAGAAAATCGCCATCGGCATCGTCATGCCCAAATACGTCAGCATTTCTCCATAATAGGAGAAGGTATACGAAATCACGCCGTAAAGCAGACTGAAGACCACCATCAGGAACTGTCCAATCGGATTGCCCTTGGCGTTAAAGATCAGGGAAGTCACGCCAATCAATGAAGCCGCCAGCGTCAGCCAGTTTTCCCGATCAAAAATCAGGAACGACAGCAGAATCAGCAGCACAGACGCGCTCCAAAGCGCTTTCTCACGGGTCGAAAAGGAATTGCCGGTCAGATACTTTTTCATGGGTTTTGTCCTCCATCATATAAATTTTCTCAAAAAAAGCATTCGCCTGCACATCTTCAAAGACCTAATGATGTGCAAACGAATGCCTGTTTTGCATTCCCTACTCGGTAGCAGTTTGTTTGATTCAGTTGTTATACTAATTCTCGTCTAAAACATGGCACCGAGCACAGTGAATTTTTCGTTCTGGCAAAGCTGAATGAAGCGAGGCGTACTGGAGGTACGCGCGAGCGGAATGAAGCAAAGCCAGAGCGGAAAAGGCGCTGGGCGAATGACATGGTTTAGATGCGAATTAGTATTAGCTTCCGTCAGTCGGTAAAGAGATACTCAAACGCCGGAAGCGTGGTCGTTTCGTCGCCCTCGATGGTGTGCGAACCGGTGCATTGCAGATACAGGCGCACCTGATCGCCACCCGTCCAGGTCGGCTGCGTTTTGCTGGAAATGACCACCATATCGCGCAGACCGCCGGAATTCGTCTTGCGCATGGCGGCGAAGGTCAGCCATTCCTCGCCAACCTGCTCCGTGTGGTCAATATAGACCGTATAGACCATGTAACGACCCGTGTATTCGGTCATCTTTTTGGTCAGCGTGGAATAGGCCGGTTTGATCGCCTGTTCGCGAATATCCTCCTGCCGATCCGCATCGGTCAGTTCGCGGCTGGCCGTGCTGGTAAAGCGGCGCGTGATATAGTTCTTTTTCTGGAAGACCAGCGTGATTTCGTAATCCCCTTCCGCGTCGGTCGGAATCTTGAAAGAGAACTTGCCGGAGTTGTTCGTCGTGACGCTCTTGTCATAGCGTCCTTCAACAATGCACTGCACCTGCGTCTGCTTCATCGTCGTGCCGGAAATGGTGATGCTGTCGCCCAGCAGCGTGGTGGGCAGCTCCGAATCCAGATTGACAATCAGGAGCGTTTTCTTGTAGGTCGTAATGTTGAACTTGCCCTCCTGCTGCACCTCGCCGCCGGTTTCCACCGTGTAGGTCATTAGCCAGACACCTTCCTGATCCAGCTTAATGTCGAAGGAGAACTTGCCGCTCTTGGGGATGGTCGTATCGTAGTTGACCGCCTCGCCGCTGGACATGCGCATCAGGCACAGGATCACATGCTGACCGCTGGTACCCGTGCCGGAGACGGTGAACTTGCCCGTGTTCGTTTCCGACGGCGGCGTTTCGCTGAAGACCACCGGCGTTTTGGCGGCAGCCCCCGTAGGCTTGGGAAACACCTCCGTGAACTTCCAGGTATTCATAATGGTTTCCAGCGCGTTGTTATCCGCTTTTTTGGCATTGCGGCCATAGACCTGGCATTCCAGATAGATGCTGTAGCCATTGCGGATGGTCTTGCGGCCATAGCCCGCATATGTCACGCTGTTATGCGTGCGCGTGTATTGCAGTACCAGAAAGCGCGCATAATTCTTGCCGTTTTTCCACTGCGCGGAGGTATAATCATACCCCAGATTCCGGTAATAACCATTCTTGTCAGAAGAATGGCCAAGGCGATACGTCGCGCGCTCATCGGTGGTGCAGGTATTCACATCCCAGTATTGCAGGGCGAAATCATCCTGCACGGCAGACAGCTCAATGCACATGTCGCCTGCTTCATTCCACGCCTGAAAGCGCACGCCGCGTGTTTCCCAGTCGGTCTTCGCATCTTCCGGCGTATAGCCCTGTTTGGCCAGCAGATCCGCATGCTCCGCCAGATTATCCAGCGTAACCATCGTGTAGGTGTCCGGCACCGTCATTGTCGCTGAAAAATCATCGTAGCTCAAATCGACGGCCAGCGCCGGAACAGTCATCAACAGCGCCAACAGGAGCGAAAGCAGCAGTGCAGGAAACAGTTTCCGCATCAGAAATCACCAGCCTTTGTTGCAAATCGGGAAAATTCGCCCTTTTCCCATTCATTATATCATACTTTCGCAGGTCAGGCAAGGCGCTTTTTGTAACAAATCGCCCTGCTGCATTCAGTCATTCAGGGCAAAATGCGCAGCCAGTTGCGCCAGCACCTGCTCGCGCGTATCGTTTGTAAAATCCGTGCGCGTCAGGGTGAAAAAGCCCGTATGCGCCCAGTCAATTTCCTCCGCTGCCTGATAAGTCAGCCATGCATCGAAATTTTTGCGCGTTGCTTCCGGATCTTTGCATTTTGCGATCTGTTCCAGCATAAACTGCTTTTCAGGATCTTCGCGCTGAAAGAAATACGTTTTGCACACATCCGGCGGATCGCAGAGCATGATCGCCACATGATTGGGCTGCGCAATCTCATGCAGCACAGCCGGAGGAATGTTGGTATCCACTATCACCTTTTTGCCGCTGGCCGCGCGGTGCATCAGCTCCAGAATCTCCAACTCAATGCACTCCCGGGATACAGCTTCCGTCCAGCGCCAGTGTTCCTCCGGCGTCATGTTCAGCCATTCTTCCCAGCCGCTCATGGTGTCGAAATAGCACAGCCCCGGCTGCTGCCAGCGATCCAGCTTTTCGCGCGGAAACGCATCGTGATAATTTTCTCCGCAGTGAATCATGTCATAGCGCTCGGCCAGCATGCGCACCATCGTCGATTTTCCGGCGCAACTGTGCCCGTTGATGAAATACACATGGCGCAGGTAATGCCGAATCAGGTTTGGACTGAATTCCAGTTTCATTTTCTTCGCTTCCTCCTTTTTCGCACAATTTTCTGTATTTTCAGGGGGAGTGGTGGCAACCGCAGCAGCCTTCGCCAGACCACCGCCCGGATGGCACTCCTGCGAATTGGCCCGATGTTGCGACTGTCGTTAGAATTGTCGCGATGATCGCCCATGACAAAATACTCATCCGCCCCCAGCGTTCGGGGAGGCATGCTACGCCGAATGCGGCAACAGGCCGGATTCAGGTACGGTTCATCCAGCAGCTTCCCGTCAATCAACACCTTGCTGTCCACCAACTCGATGGTTTCGCCCGGCAGACCCACAATCCGCTTCACAAACAGCTGCGGCCAGCAGCGAATGCCATACCGGAAGCGTCCGGGATAATGGCACAGCACAATATCGCCGCGTTTGGGCTGACGATACAGCAGTGGCGACGACCACGCCAGATACACCTCGCGTGGTTGGAGCGTCGTTAGCATACTTCTCCCCTTGACAATCGTGATCATGGCCACCCAGCGCCGAATCAGCAACACAAAAAGCAGGATGGCCGCATCCAGCAGCACTTCCGACAGCACTTCCATCATGCCTGCACCGGCTCCGGTCCCTGCGAAATCAGCTTTTTGCGGCGCTTCAGGAACGTTTCGCGATCCATCATCACAATTCGTCCACAGCCATTGCATTTGATTTTAATATCCGCGCCCGTGCGGATCACCGTCCACTCGCTCGATCCGCAGGGATGCTGCTTGCGCGTCTGCACCACATCGCCCAGGCGGATTTCCACGTTCAAATCCATCGTTCTTCCTCCTTGTCCTTGTTCTTTTTCATTATAACGCCTTTTTTCGCGCTGTGCAACCACAGATTTGCAATTCTGCCCCATTAGGCGTATAATAGAGGCAGCGAAGAAAAAAGGAGTGCCTGCTCATGAATCCGAATCCGATCGGTGTTTTTGACAGTGGCGTTGGCGGCATCGGGACGCTTGCTGCGCTGCGCCGCGAACTGCCGCAGGAGGATTTTCTCTACTTTGGCGATACCCTGCACGCTCCATATGGCACAAAGCCACGCGAGGAGGTCATGACCTGTGTCAGCAGCGTCATGCAACACCTGCTGTCCCATCAGGTCAAGGCTGTGGTCATTGCCTGTAACACCGCCACAGCAGTTGCCGCCCGGGCGCTACGCGAACAATACGCCCTGCCCATTCTGGGCATGGAACCGGCACTGAAACCGGCGCACGATCTGCGCCACGGGGGGAGCATTCTGGTGCTGGCCACTCCCATGACACTGCGGCTGGAAAAATTTCAGCAGCTTTATGCCCGTTACGGCGAAGGCGCAATTCCCCTGCCCTGTCCCGGATTGATGGAGCTGGTGGAGCAGGAAGCCACAGCTCAGGCACGGCGGTATCTGCTGGAACTGTTGCACCCTTATGACCTGACCCAGGTGGACGCGGTGGTACTGGGCTGCACGCATTATGTATTCCTGCGACCGTTGATGCGCGAGTTGCTGCCGGATGGCGTGTCAATTCTAGACGGCAATGAGGGAACCGCCCGACAACTGCGGCGCGTGCTGACCGAAGGCGATTTGCTGACCGATGCGACCCATCCGGGGCATATCATGCTGGAAACGAGCGGCGATCCGGCTATCGTATTGCCCGTCATGGAGCGTCTCCTGCATCAGGCAACACTACTGGGAGAATCATAACAAGCAAAAAAAACACCGCGAGCGCATTTGCCCACGGTGTTTTTGTATGTGTCTCAATTAGCCCTGCTTCTGCTTGTGCTTGGGATTCTCGCAGATGACCATGACCTTGCCCTTGCGGCGAATGATCTTGCACTTTTCGCAGATCGGCTTCACGGACGGACGAACCTTCATGTGCTGTTACCTCCTGTTGAAAATGAGTCCACGAGGGCGAGCAGCAGCTACCGCACGCCCGGATGCGTCTGATGCGATTGTGCTTGTCACACAGTGCATCAGTTATTATACACCACAGAGCCGCATTCGTCAAGAGGAAATCCTGAAGAATCGACGCTCCATGCATGGATGTTGTCAGTTTTTGCTACGCCACGTGATACGGCC
>CAZGKQ010000118.1:0-5506 GCA_964526125.1 uncultured Faecalibacterium sp. | reverse complement strand
GGAAGAGCGGATCATAGCCGAAGCCGCCCGTTCCCTGCTCCTTTTCCAGCAGCACGCCCGGACACGAGCCGAGGGCAATTTTCGTTTCCTGCCCCGGAATTTTCAGCGCAATGGCGCATTCAAAGGCGCAGCTGCGTGCGGTTTTGCCGCGCATGCGCCGCAGCAGCAGGGCATTGTTGGCCACATCGCCATAGCCTTCCCCGGCCATCGCGGCATAGCGTGCGCTGTAAACACCGGGTTCGCCGTCCAGTGCCTCCACCGTCAGGCCGCTGTCGTCCGCCAGCGTCGGCATGCCCGTCGCCGCGCAGACCGTTTCCGCCTTGATGGCGGCATTTCCGGCAAAGGTCGTGGCCGTCTCCTCAATGGGCGAATTGAAACCGGCTGTCACCATCGACACGACCGTGTAATAATCGCCGAAAATCTGTTGCAGCTCCCGAATCTTGAACGGATTGGAGGAAGCCACCACCAGCGTCGGCTTGGCAACCAGATGGCGTTTGGCTTCCGCCAGTGCCTCCTGCTGCACGGCCATCAGCTCCTGAATGCCTTGTCTGCCCAGCGCCATCATCGCGTCCATTTCCTCCTGCGAGACGGCATGGCCTGCTTCCCCTTTGCAATTCAATACAACAAATTCGCCTTTTTCATTCATGGCGATGTTCATCTGCGCCTGTGCACGGCTCTCTTCCTCATAATTGAGATCAAGGCACGGCTTGCCGTCCACCAGCCCGACGGAAACAGCCGCCACCTGCTGGCGAATCGGCGAGCGCAGCAGCTTGCCTTCATCCATCAGCCGCGCCACTGCACAGACCAGCGCCACCATCGCGCCGGTAATGGCGGCCACGCGCGTGCTGCCGTCGGCCTGAATCACATCGCAGTCCAGCGTAATCACCCGGTCTCCCAGTTCCGTCAAATCCAGTGCCTGACGCATACAACGTCTGATCAGGAGTGAAATTTCCACGCCCCGGGCATCTTTTTTCAGGCCATCGCGATTTTTCCGTGCAAGCGTCGAGGCCGGCAGCATGGCATATTCCGCCTTCACCCAGCCCTGCTTCTTACTGCGCTGGAAGCCGGGGACTGTCTTTTCCACCGAGGCCGTGCAGATCACCTTCGTGTTGCCCATCGTAATCAGGCACGACCCTGCCGCCGTGCGCACAAAATCCGTTTCTATCACGACCGGACGCAGCTGTGTGGTTGTGCGTCCATCCTTGCGTTGCTCCATCCTGTTTGCCTCCCCATTTGTTTTTCTGAACAATGCAATATTCGTTGCAAAGTGTTTTTTTCCTGCCAAAATGCACAGAAAAAGATGCATTCGGGCTTTTCAGACGGGGTTTTTTGTGGTATGCTTATCATGTGGTGTTGTACCACAGAAAGGACTTTATTTTCCGTGAGCAAATTCAGCGAAAAATACTTCAGGGACATCTGGAATGTGCCCAATGTGCTGACGATGCTGCGACTGGCGCTGATCCCGGTGTTTGCAGGGCTGTTTATGGCCGGGTATGAAAAGGGCGCGCTGCTGGTTTTCTGCCTGGCCAGTGTCACCGATTATCTGGACGGCTATCTGGCACGCAAGCACCATCAAATTACGGCCTTTGGCAAATTGATGGATCCGCTGGCCGACAAGCTGATGGTCTGCACGGCGCTGCTGGGGCAGGGGCTGAGCGGCGTTTTCCCCTGGCCAGCCATTCTCATCGTCATGACAAAGGAAATCGTGATGATTGTGGGCGGCATTTATATGCTTGGGCACGGCATTGTCGTCTATTCGCACTGGCTGGGAAAGGCAGCGCAGTTCTCCTTTATCGCCGCGCTGATTCTCTCCTTCTGGCATGAGGAATTTGCTGCTTCCGCCCTGCCCATTGACCGCTTTGTGCTGCTTCTGGCCGTGCTGCTGGCACTGGCCGCGCTGGTGGACTACACGCTGGACGCTATCCACAAGCTGCGCACACAGCAAAGGGAGGACGCATAACCATGCAGTCCTCCCCTTTCATGGAACCTCTGTTTCAGGCGCTGGACGCGCTGCTGACACAGGGGGATTTCACCATTATTTCCTGCTAATCAAAACAGACCTGATGGGATTCGCTTGCATGCGATTTTCCCATCAGGCCTGTTTTATTTTGCCGGATTATTCAATTTTGACGGCGTAGATGAAGCTGGTATTCTTGCCCGTCGTGCAGATAACCAGCATATTGTTGTACACCGCCGGAGAGCTTTCAATGGTGCCGTTGAGTTGCAGGGTGTTGACGGTTTCGCCCGTCAGGCCGTCCAGCAGCATTAGCAGACCGTCGCTCGTGGCCTGAATGATCCAGCCCTTGCCCTCGCTGTTGTACACCGCCACCGGCGAAGAATAGCAGTACGCCCCCAGCGACTGTGTCCAGACCACTTTGCCCGTGTTCTTGTTCAGCGCCACAAGAATGCCACTCTGTGCCTTTGCGCCACTCCCCATCAGCGTCTCGCTGCCCGTGGCCGACAGATTGGAAAGCGTGAAGTACACCAGATCATTCAACCCATACTGGCCAACGACCGGGGAAGCCATTGCCCCGGCGGTCGTGTCGGACTTTTTCGTCGCGCCCAGCGCCAGCGACCAGTCTTCCGCGCCCGTCTGTGCGTTGTAGCGGCGGATGGTCACATCGCCCTTGGAGCGGTTGAGCAGCGTGTTGGCCGTGTAGAGCCAGAGTTGGCCGTCGCTGTCCTGATCCAGCGCAATGCTGGCCTTCACCGCGTCGCCCGTTTCCACCGCCCAGATGGTCGTCATGGTGTTCACATCCACGCAGCGCAGCACGCCCTGCACATCCGCATAGAAGGCGTAGCCGCCATACATGGCAATGGAGGCTTCCACCGCTGTGTAGGTGTCCTTCTGATTCTTCGTGCGGCTCTTCATCAGCGTGATTTCCGGACTGGAAACCAGCTTGCTGCCCTTGTCGCCCAGCTCGTAGGATGTATTCATCCGCACGGTGTAGAGCATGCCGTTTGTGCCAGCCGTGATAAAGGTATCGCTGTTGCAGTCGTACAGCGCAGAGGTATCGAACGCGCCCACGTCATTATAGGCACGAATCTTCTTGCTGCCGCCATCCAGACCGTCGATGGTCAGCGTCTCGCTGCTGTCCAGCAGATTGTAGAAGTGCCAGCCGATATTGCCCGTCTTGTTGGCCAGAAAGCGCGCATACTGCCCCACCGTCATCTGCGGATAGCCCAAGGTACTCAGCGACGGCGTGGAGCGAATGGGGTAGCCCAGGTTAATGACCTCGCGTGTCTTGCTGCCATCCTCCAGGTCGAGGAAGTAGATTTTGCCGTCCAGACCGGCGGCAATCACTTCCTTCATGGCCGTCTTGTCGTTTTTGCCTTCCAGCAATGTCATATCCCGGCGCACGGTGCTGGACCACTGGACAATCAGCGGCTGATTCGCCCAGCCAAAGCCGTAGTAGGTGCGGCTCTTGCCCTTGATGCTGCCGCCTTCCACCGTCCAGACCAGCGACAGCTGCTCCGCATTTTCCACCGTGCCCACCGCCGCATTCTGGCGGAAGGCGTTGCCGCGGTAGGTCAGCACGCCGAAGGTTCGGGGCATGTAGTCATTGCCAGCCGGCATGTTGATCTGCTTGCCGCTGCGCTGATAGTTTTCCGTCGCCGTGCGGCTGTCGCCCTCGTAGACGACCGTGTTGGCAATCAGAGACGGATCGGCACTTTCGTCGGCTTCAAACACCAGCACCGGGGTCGGGGTGGCCGTCGGCGCTTCGGTCGGCTTTTCCGTGGCGGAGGCCTCCGGTTCGCCAGATTCTTCACCATTTTCCACCACTGGTTCATCCGTCGTTTCTGGATTCGTTTCTTCACCGGTCAGCAGCGGATCTGTGTCTTCCTCATTCACCGGCTCTTCGGTCGGCACGGTCGTCGGTTCAGGCGTGGCCGTCGGGATTTCCGTGGGAGAAAGCGTCACCTGCACGGTCAGTGCTTCGGTAGCCTCCGGTTCTTCGGTCACGACCGGTGCCATCGTGGGCGTTTCGGTCGTTTCCGCCAGCGTTTCGATGACCAGCGTACTGGTAGGTTCTGCCTGCGCTTCCGGATTTTCAGTCATTTCCGCATCTTCCCCAATTGCAGTGCTGACCGTCGGTTCCTCGTGGGAATCGGCGGTCAGGCTGTCATGCTCCGTGGGGAGCGGAGCGTTTGTTGCTGTCGTATAGCTTGTCGGCACGCTGGAAATAGACGCAGGGGCACTGCCGCCCACCGACAGCGTCTGCTTCAGACCCGAATTGACCCAGCCGTCGCCGCAGAGCATCTGCGCTTCCACCACCCCTTCATAAGGGTCGTTCAGCGTCAGCTCAAACAGCCAGACGATGGTATCGTCCGCATTGGGAATATTCAGTTTGGTCACGACTTCCATCGGATTGCCGTTTTCATCCGCCACTCGAACAGCCGTTACGTTGCTGCTCGTGACCAGATTGAAGGTAATCTGATAGGGCGCTGTCGTGCTGTTCAGCGTCGCGGTAAATCCGCTGGCCGTCGGCACTTCCTGTTTGCTGTCGTTTGTGCCCATCAGGGAACGGATGGGGGGCATGATGCTCTGCTTGAACTGCCCCATCGCGCCGTCGCTGTCCTCCGGAATCACCAGCAGCACAATCACAAACAGTCCCAGCGCCAGCAGAAGGCAGATCAGACCCGTCAGCACCATTTTGCCAGCGCCACTGCCATTGGCGGCCTGCGTGTCCTCCGGAATCTGATTGTTGACCATCTCCTGCTGCAAATGCAGCCGACGCTGTGCCGTGTCCTGCTGCTGTATCGTCAGGTTGGCACGCTGACGTGCCTCCTCCCGGCGCTGCGCGGGCGTTTTGATTTCCTCCATGCCTTCCAGATTCACCGGGCGGCGCACCACATTCTGCGGCTGACGCACTTCGGGCAGCGTCACGCGCTGGCCATCCGGTCTGGGAATGCCAGGGGTCGGCACACTGCTTTCCGAACGGAGGTTGCGAATCGGCGGCGCGCTGCGCGTTCCACCTAGCCCCTCCGCCCCATCGGACACAGCGGAGGTTGTCTGCAACTCCGAAGCATCCTCGCGTTTCTGGAACACCGGGCGACCCTGCTGCGTCCCCGTCGTTTCCGCATTCACCGGCGCATTTGTTACCGGTGTTGTCGGTGTAGCCGTCTTCACCGGTGTCATCGGGCGCGTCGCATCTTGCGGCACATTGGTGGACTGCGAAGCCGCCTCCTCCTGATGGTATATGGCCGAGCGGCGGCGACGCGGCGGCGCAGATTCATTCACCATTGCATCACCCTGCTGATTTACAGGATGCTGATCGTTTTTCTGATCCAATGCCTTTTACTCCTTTGCTCCATAGTTTTCGCACAGGCACGCTTCCATTATACCCGAAACTTGCGAGAATCTCAACCCCTTTGCCTGTGTCAAATGTAAAAAATGCAGCAAAAAGCTTTCTTTCCGGCTTTCCCGGCGGACAGAACAGAGCTTTTCCGCCGCCGGGCACGGGACGCAGGGATTATTCCGCGTCCTGCACAGGCGTTTCTTCTT
>CAZGKQ010000117.1:0-5596 GCA_964526125.1 uncultured Faecalibacterium sp. | reverse complement strand
TCCGTCTTCCAGCACGAATCCGCCCTGAATCAGGTAGAACACCGCTGTGCCGTCCACCGTCACCGCGTCGTGCATCGCGTCGTAAACCGTCAGGGCGACGGTGTGAGTGGTGCCGTCCACGTCCTCAAATACCCAGACAGTGTGCGGCTCCTGCTCGCTGCACCATTCATCGGGCAGCCTGCCGGAAATCGTCACGGTCAGCAGCTGATCGTAGAGGGCGGCAAAGGCATCGTAATCCGCCGCTTCGCCGTTGCGCGTCAGGGTCGTTTCGATGAGCGTTTCGCGCTCGTCATCCTCGGCCAGCTCGTTGTTTTCCTGCACCTGCTCCACCCGGGAAATGGCGTAAACCGTCTCGTTTTCGCCCTCGCGGATGGTCAGACGCGACAGGTTTCCCAGCGCCGTCAGCACCGGATAGCGCGTCAGCGTCTCCATCCCGTCCGCGTTTATAAACGCACGGAACAGCAGCGCACTGCACCGGTAAATGCCGCCTTCATAGAGGACATAATCCACCAGATCGCTTTCCTGACCACCAAGGGTCATCGTGATCGTGCTTTCCGGCCAGTCCGTCGTCTGATAGCTGCCGGTCGTGCCGATTGTCCCCATCGTTCCGGCGGCCTGATGCAGCCGAATGGTTAGACGCGGCGCATCAAAGCCGTAGCGCAGGAGGTTTTCCGCCGTCCCTTCGGCCAGATATTCGCCCAGGCGCAGGTTTTCCGCCGCTGTGCGCAGGGTGGACAGGCTGTCCGCATCTGCCGGATAGGTCAGCGGATAAACCATCTGCCAGCGATCCGCCGCATCGCTGTCCGTAATTTCGCCATCCAGCCGCCATTGCAGCGCGATGTTCTCTTCTGCGTCCAGCAACGTGATTTCGTCCAGCCGCTGGGCGTGAATCGTCGGCTGTTCCACATACCACAGGCTGCTCTGCGGCTGGTAGAGCGCCTCCGCCGTCCCCCGGCTGACGGACAGCAGTCGCCCATCGCCGTCCATCCGGGCATATTGCCATGTGTTGTCGTAGCTGGGGGAATCGCCAATGCGCAGCGTATATGTGCTGCCCCCCGTCAGGGTGATGGTGACGATGCTCTCCGGATTGTCCAGCCCAAAAGCGGCCAGTTCTTCCGCATCTTCCTGCCATTCCTCGGCCAGCACCTGCGCCGAAACGCTTTTCAGCGTATCCAGCAGTTCCTGCGCCGTGTCTTCATCCAGCACGCGGTCGCTGCCATCGGTCAACATCAGCGTATCGTCTTCTGTCCGAATGGCGGAAAAACCGGCATCATCCCGAAGCGTGAAGGACACGCCCGCGATTTCCTCCGGTGCCAGCGACCAGAGCAGCACCGTCTCATCTTCCGTCGCTGCTTCTTCCTCCGGCATTTCCGTCGGCTGCTGCGCGTAAATCAGCAACCCGGCCGCCAGCGCCACGGCCAGAACAGCCGCCGCCAGCCAGACCCAGCGACTGCTGCGCTGGGAAGCATGATGCTTTTTGGGTACCTGCTGCATATTATAAATGCCTCCTTGGCAGCAAAATCAACACTGCCGCCAGCAGCACCAGCATCGGCAGCAGCACCAGCACGAGACTCCCCACCGCACCGGCATCCATCGACAGGCTGGGACGCAGCGCCGTTTTGACCATGATGGAGGAGTCCACCGCCTCCACATCCGCCAGGAATTCCACCATGCGCATCAGGAATTCCTCACTGTCGGTCATGGTGTAGAGCTGTTCTTCGGTCAGCAGGGCGGAACTGCCCAGCACGAAAGCCCGGCTGACATCGCCCGTGTCAGAGAAGCGCCTTGCTTCCAGCGCCAGCGCGAAGGGGCCCGTTTCCGCGCCGGGCTGCTTTTCCAGCGAGGAAAGGGTGCTGCTGGTACTGATGAGGTAGCTGTTCTCCGAGGTCGTCAGCACCGCATCCACCAGCAGGGAGTTGTCCGCCTCCGGGTTGGCTTCAAAGCCCCGGCTGTAGATCATCAACAGCGACGTTCGGCCATCGAGCATCATGTCCAGCGTCACGTCCGTCGCCTGGATCTCCGGGCGCAGGAAAAGGCGGTTGTTGTAGTAGGTGTCGCTTTCCTCCTCGGCGGCGGCAATCACGCCCTCCTTGGGCAAAAAACCATAGGAGCGCAGCAGCGCCTGATAGTTGGGCATGTCATCCACCGGGTCGGAAAAGTCGCAGGTGAACAGCACCGAACCACCGGACTGGATGAACGCCTTGATGATGGTCATGTCCTCTTCGGTGAAATCCAGAATGGGCGACAAAATGCACAGCGTGTCGCCCTGCTGCAAATCCATCTGCGAAAGCGTTTCAAATGCCACGTCGTAGTGATTTTCCGTCAGCAGGGTCACGAAGGCAGAAAGCGTATCCTCCTCCAATTCGCCGTGACCGGTGCTGACATGCATCGTCGGCACACGGTCGCGTGTGACATAGGCGATGGCGGAGGTAATTTTCTGCTCATAGGCCAGCCCGGATACGCTGTAACTGCCGCTGTCCGTATCTACCGACAGGGTGATAAAATCCTGCATCGACAGCACGCGATAGCGATCCGTCTCCTCGCAGTAGACGATCAGATCCTGCACCGATACGTTGTCCGTGCTGGTAGAAAAGCGCGTCAGCAGCGTCGGATTCAGGCTCGGCGGTGTCTGTTCCCACGTCACCAGATCAGATTCCGCCGCGTAGCGATCCAGCAGTTCCAGCAGCGGTGCATCCTCCTGGCCGCGCTCAAACAGCGCGTAGATTTTCACCGGGCGCGTCAAGTCGGCCAAAATCTGCTTCGTCGTTTCGCTCTGCGTCGTGACGGTATTGAAGGAGAAATCGCCGCGCCAGCCGTTTTTCTTTTCCAGCCGCGTCATGGCCAGATTGACCAGCAGAAGCGCCGCAATCACCAGCGCCACCAGCAGCGTGGACATGCCGCCATAGCGCAGCCGGGGCGCGATTTCCGCCCAGCGCGCCGATCGTTTTCTGTTTTTCATGCCTTCAACCTCCCCGATAGCGCCGCGCATCCAGCATGTGAATGGTCAGCAGCAAAAAGACCGCCGCGAAGCTGATGTCATAAACGATGCTGGCCGCCGAGAGCTGCCCCATCAAGAACGGTTCTGCACGCTGGTACAGGCTGAAAAAGGACAGCAGATCGGAGAAAAAGCTCCAATTCACCGCATTTTCCAGCAAATCCAGCATCCACAGCACCAGATTCGCCCCGAAGCCGAATACCGCCGCCGTCACCTGAGAGCGCGTGCAGCCGGAAATGAACAGATCCAGCGCCAGAAACGCACATCCCTGAAGCAGGAAGCCCAAATACGCCACCATCAGCTCTGCCGGATAAACTTGCCCATACCATGCTACCACCGCCACATAGCCCAGCGTCAGCAGCACCGTGCCCAGCATCACCGTGCAGGCCGCCGCATATTTGCCCAGCACCATCCCCAGCAGGGAGGTTGGGCTGGTCAGCAGCAGCTGATCCGTCCGGCGCTGCCGTTCCTCTGCCAGCAGCCGCATCGTCAGCACGGGGGAAAGCAGCATCCACAGATAGCTTAGCTGGCCGATAAACGTCGGCAAATCGCTGGAACGCGTCTGCAAAATCTGCACATAAAAGAACACCGAAGAAAGCGCCAGAAAAACGCCCACAAACACATAGCCTACCGGCGTATAAAAATACGCCTGAAGTTCCCGTTTCCAGATGGCTTTCACGTTTCATCCCCCGTTTTCGCCCTGCCCGTCGGCGTTTTTTCCTCTGTCGTGCGCAAAAAGACGGTTTCCAGCGTGTCGCGTTCCTGAATCAGTTCCATGATGGGCGCATCCAGACCACACAGCAGGCGGAAAAGCTGCGTCTGCGGATTGGGCGTGCTGTTCGCGTCGCATTCCAGCACCACGCGGCTGATTTCAATCGTCGGGGTCGGCAACGCCTTCACCCGGCGAACGCAGGGCAGCGAACGCAGCGCTGGCAGCAGCTGCTTTTCGCGCATGGCGATGCTGGCTCTCAGGCGGAGCGTCTCCCCCGTCTGGCTCAATTGCTGCATGTCCGCCTCGTATTCCAGATGACCGTGGCTGAGAATCAGCACGCGCTGGCAAAGCTGCTGCACCTCCGAAAGCAGGTGGGAAGAAAAGATAATCGTGCGGTTTTTGCCCAGCTCCGCAATCAGCTGGCGGATTTCCACCACCTGTCGGGGATCCAGTCCCACCGTCGGCTCGTCCAGCACCAGCACTTTGGGATCTCCGCAAAGCGCCTGCGCCACGCCGACGCGCTGCTGGTATCCCTTCGACAGATGCCCAATCAGGCGGTGCGCTACCTCCGTCAGGCCGCACGTTTTGATAATTTCCTGCACATGCGGTGCAATGGCGCGTTTCTCCACTTCCTTCAGTTCGCACACGAAATGCAGATAGGCGCGCACCGTCATTTCCTCATAGAGCGGTGGCTTTTCCGGCAGGTAGCCGATCAGACGCTTGCATGCGCGTGCCTGTGTCAGCAGATTCATGCCATCCACCAGCACCTCCCCGGCGCTGGGCGGCAGATAACCGGTCAGGATATTCAGCGTCGTCGTTTTGCCTGCGCCGTTTTGACCCAGCAGGCCGATAATCTGTCCCTCCGGCGCCAGAAAAGATACATCCGTCAGCGCCTCCACCGCGCCATAACGTTTCGTCACATGCCTCAGTTCAATCAAGCGGCACACCTCCCATTGGTATGGGTTCATTATAGCAAAGTTTCTGCACGAATGCATGAACGAAATGTAAAAGCTCATTTGGAAAGAGAAGCATGCGGAAAAGTTTTGGCATTTCAGGTGCTCTGCACCTCCATTCAGGGGTTGAATCGTCCAGTGAATTTGGGTATAATAGGCATGAAGGGAGTTGAGCTTATGACGAATATCTCCACGCAGCCCCCTGTGAAAGATGAAACGTCACAGGCTATCACAAAATTACTTGCAGAGCTTTCCAAAGGGCTTGAATCCATCCTCGCAGAAGGTGGTCTGACTGTCGAAGAAGCTTTTTCCGGTTTAGAAGCCTGAATCCCTCGTCGCATTTATTCGACGGGGGTTTTTTGATGTCCAAACCTGTTTTTTCCCACGAAAAAAGTGCTGCTGACCCTTCGCATGCAGCACTTTTCCCGGTCAAAACCGGATATTCAATCCTCAGGAGTTCCGAGAATAGTTCGGAGCTTCCTTGGTGATAGAGATGTCATGGGGATGGCTTTCCGTCAGGCCAGCCGCCGTAATCTTGATGAATTCGCTGTTCTTGCGCAGATCGTCAATGGTTCTGGCACCGCAATAGCCCATGCCGGAGCGGATACCGCCAATCATCTGGAAGATCGTGTCTGCCAGCACACCCTTGTAGGGCACGCGGCCTTCCACGCCTTCGGGCACGAGCTTCTTGGCATCCTCCTGGAAGTAGCGATCCTTGGAGCCATGCTCCATCGCGCCCAGAGAACCCATGCCGCGGTACACCTTGTAGGAGCGTCCCTGATAGATTTCCGTCGCACCGGGCGCTTCGTCCGTACCGGCCAGCATGCTGCCCAGCATCACGCAGGAGCCGCCAGCTGCCAGCGCCTTGACGATGTCGCCAGAATACTTGATGCCGCCGTCGGCAATCACGCGAATGCCGTGCTTGTCGGCTTCCTC
>CAZGKQ010000116.1:0-5605 GCA_964526125.1 uncultured Faecalibacterium sp. | reverse complement strand
CCAGTCGCCATCCCCCACGCAGTTCAAATCCACCAGCAGCTGCATCGTCTGAATCTCCACATGCTGCTTGCCGTACCACTTTGAGCCGCGGCAGCCCGTTTCCTGATTGTCAAAGAGGATGAAGGCCACCTGTTCGCGGCTTTCCGGCGACAGGCGCTGCATCGTTTCCAGCAGCGCCGCCACGCCGGAGGTATTGTCATTGGTGTTGTGGCTGTTGGCCTTGCCAAACATCATCATCAGCATCAACAGCAAATAAGTGCCGAAAAAGGCCAAAATCAACACGTCGCCATTTTTGCTCAACAGTCCCAGCCCCACGCCCACCAGCAGCGCAATGAGCAGCATTCCCAGCAGGATGCCCCCCTGCGCCAGTAGATAAACCGGAAAATTGCGCGGAATCCGCCAGTCGGGAATGCCGATGGTCGCCGCCGTATCATAATGCGCGGACACAAGCAGTCTGGCTTGTTGCGGATCACCCACCACAATGTTGCGGTGTTTCAGCCTGTCCTTTCCGTTCATGCCGTCGATGTAAGGTGCATAGCCCATGCCGCGCATTCTGGCCATCACCCACTGCTCAAAGGCACGCTTCTGCTCCTCCGTTTTGCGGATGGGAAACTGTGCGTCGATTTCTTCCCGAATTGTCATACCTGTTCCTTCCTGATTGCGTGATGAATTGCCGCTTCCGTGCCGTCCACCACGGCGCAGAGAGTCGCTTCATCATATTCCGTATCCCGTTTGGTGTGGATGCGGCTACAATACCAGCCGATCCGCCGACCCTTGCGGCACGCGCAGATGCCAATGCCTTTTTTGAACTGCGCCTGGTCGGAGGAAAAATTGCTCTTTTCCATCGGGCGGAAGACGACCGGCAAGCCACAGGCTTCCGCCACCGCCTTTTCCATGCCGTCATAGCGCCGGTCTTCCCGTGCCTTCTTCGGTGCAAGGAACAGCATCGCCTCGCCCACACCCACGCAGTCCAGATTCAGCACCAGCGCATCCTTTTTGAGTGCCGGGTACTTTTTTGCCAGCGCCGCCGCGCCCATCGTTCCTTTTTCCTCGTTGTCAAACAGAATGAAAGCCACATCTTCCGGCTTTTCCTTCTGGAAGCGCTTCAGCAGCGTTAGTACCGCGCAGGTTCCGGACGTGTTGTCATTCACATTATGCGGATTCGGCACACCAGCCAGCAGCAGATACATCATCAGCATCCAGGCGACAATCAGCGTCAGCTCCGTCCAGAAAATGCTGTCCGTCAGCGCATCCACCAGAAGCATCGGCCCCAGGATGACGACAATCATCGGCAGCGCAATCAGCATCTGCATCAGAAAGAAGACCGGTCGGTTCGCCGGTACCATCAGGTTGGGAAGGCCAATGGTCGCCGGGGTATCGTAGTGCGCCGTCACCAGCACTTTCGCGGTTTCCAGATTGCCAATCACCACGTCATTGTGCGGCAGCAGTTTGCCGCCCAGTTTCTCCACATGCGCCTCATAGCCCATGTCTGCCGCTTTTTCCAGCACATAGTCGCGGAAAAGCTGCTTCTGCGCCCTGCTTTTGCGCACCGGAAAACGTGCATTCACTTCCTCCATCCATTCACGGGTATTCATTTGTTTTTTTCCTCCTCGCCATACGGCTGAACGTCCACCACCGTCAGCTGATTCTCCTCCACCTGAAAGCGAATATCCACCAGACCATACGGTGCCCCGTAAACACGCTCCGGATCATGCTGATAGGCCGGACGCGGATCCTGTGCCAGCATGCCCATGATGGCCGACAGATCCTCTGGCGGCACAAGCGCCTGCAAAGCTTCGGGAAAGTCCACCAGCAAGCGGTGTTCCTTCGTCTGGCTGGTAAAACCTTCGGACGCTTCCGGCACACAGTCCGCATAGGGAATGTAGGGCTTAATGTCCAGAATCGGTGTGCCGTCCATCATGTCTGCGCCGGTGACATACAGCACCATGCGCCCGTTTTCCTCTGCAATCCGTTCCAGACGCACCACCGTCAGGCCAATTTTGTTCGGGCGATACGGCGATCGTGTAGCAAACACCCCGACACGCGTATTACCTCCCAGCCTCGGCGGACGTACCGTTGGCCGCCATTCCTCCCGATCCGCCTGATGAAACTCCCACAGAAGCCAGAAATGGGAATACTGTTCCATCCCCCGAAACGCCTCCGAAGGGCTGTAGCGCTCTTCCATCACGACACGGGACACCACTTCCGGAACCAGCCCGGACTGGCGCGGCACGCCAAACTTCTCCCGAAAGCCATTGTGTATCCGCGCGATGATCTCCATGCTTCTGCCTCCTCATCCATACCCATCCAGTATAGTCACTTCACGACCATCCGTCAAGAAAAAAAGTGAAATTCCGCGCATTCTGCCATTTTTCCCGCACGAAAAAACCGCCTGTCCAACCTTCCCGATGGAAAAGCCAGACAGGCGGTTCAGATTTCAGGGCTTTCATTCCTCCGGCTGTTCCTCTTCGGCTTCCTCCGGCTTGTGTGGCTTCACCACCCGGCAGATCTGCAACGAAATTTCAAACAGCAGCAGAATCGGGATGGACAGCATGATCTGGCTGACCACATCCGGCGGCGTCAGAAAAGCCGCGACGATGACCGTAGCCAGAATCACATACTTCCGCTTTCCGGCCAGCATCTGATAGTTCGTAAAGCCCAGGCGCGTGGTGATGTACAGCGCCACCGGCAGCTCAAAGGCAATGCCAAAGGGCAGCACAAAGCCAAACAGGAAGTCGACGTAGTTATCAATCGCCAGCATCGGCGTGGCCAGATCTTCACCGGCAATCAGGAAAAAGTCCACCGCCAGGAAGTACACCGCCGCATAGCAGAACGACACACCCAGCAGGAACAGGAAGACCGCCGCAGCAAACGTCGTCCTGAAAACTCGCTTCTCATGCGCATACAGCGCCGGCTTGATGAACGACCAGATTTGCCAGAAAACGTAGGGACTGGCCACCACCACGCCTGCGATAAAGGAAACTTTCAGCTTCGTCAGCAGCGCCGCCGACATCTCCGTGTAAATCACCGTGATGCCGCGCTCCACAATCGGCCCTGTAATCAGGGACATCAGCGGATCTATGGCCAGATAGAAAACAGCCAGGAAGGCAATGCCAATCGCAGCCAGGCTTCGCAGTAGCAGCTTTCGCAGGGCGACCAGATGCTCACCCAGCGATTGTTTTTCTTGTGCTTCTTTCGCCAAGGCACACCTCTCCTTCACCCATTTTCAGGAGGACAGGCCGATTTCACTCTGCCTTGTCCTCTTCTTTTTCTTCCTTTTCTTCTTTCTTTTTCTTGTCGTCATCGTCATCGCGGTTGATTTCCTTCTTGAAATCATGAATGCTCTGACCCAACGCCTTGCCAACGCCAGCCAGCTTATTTCCGCCAAACAGCACCAGCGCTACCAGCAGAATCAGAACGATTTCCAACGCACCCAGTCTCATAGTATCCAGTACCTCCTCTAAAACTTACAGTTTGATTTTCCGGTTCAGTTCCTTTGCCACCTCGTCCACCTCTTTGCGAACGCTCTTCACCGTATCATCCACACCTTTGGTGGTGGATTTTACCTCGTTGCGAACGTCTGCATCCTTCACGGTGTCCTTCAGGTCATCCGCCGTCTCCTTGAATTCCTTCGCGAACTCATCCCATCCGGTTTCCTTCTTGATTTCCCGGACGAACTTTTTGAGCTGCTTGAGCTGACGAGCCAGCCATCGCGCCACCTTGGGCAGATCCTTGGGGCCGACAATCAGAAAGGCCACCAGCAGTACCACCACCAGCTCCATCATGCCAATATTAAACATTGTCCGTCAACCCCTTTCCTGCTTGTTTGGCGATTGAACTGCTTCCTATTATACTGATAAAATCGCCAAAAGTAAAGCAGGAAAACTCCTGCTTTCGTTCCTTTTGCAAAACTTCATTCCACTTTTCAGTGATAACGCCTTCGCACTTTCTCCATATCAGAGATTTTCTCCATTTTTGCTCCATTGACTCTACAGTCAGTTTCGTTTATACTGCAAGTACAGGATCCGGAACCTGAATCACACCAAGCAGGAGGTTTTTCGCATGACATTGCCTGAAATTCTGGTTTCCCTGCGCACGAAGCAGGGCGTTACCCAAAGCGACGTTGCACAGGTGCTGCAAGTGTCTGACAAAACGATTTCCAAGTGGGAAAACGGTGCTTCTGCGCCGGATTTGTCCATGCTGGTCGCGCTGGCCGCTTACTACCACGTCAGCACGGATTATCTGCTGGGGCTTTCCGCCGTCGCCCATCCCACGGCGGATGAATTGCTTGCAGAGGAATTTGCGCCGCTGGATCATGCCACCGCCCTGCTGCGCGCCTTTGATCTTTCCTCTGCACTGCTGCGGCTGTGCTATAATCACTGCGCCCGTTCCTCTGAAGACGAGGAACAGCCCCCCATTCCAACCTCAACGCAGACCTGCAATCGTTCCCAGATTTCCACGCCGGATCTGTATCAGCTCACGCTCTGCTCCCCCGATGCCAATCTGACGGCCATGATGCTGAAAAATCAGAACGATTTTCAGTGGCTGCGCAATGCCGACGATCAGGAACGACTCTGTACCCTCTTCCGCTTTTTCAGCCAGCCGCACGCGCTGACCCTCTGCGCCTTCCTGCACGATAAAAGTCAGCCGGAGCTTTTCACGCTGCCGTTCATCGCCGCCCAGACCGGCATTCCGGCAGATTTGCTGCCCGACCTGCTGTCACAGGCGTGTGCGCTTGAATTCTGCACCGTCCGGACAGCCCATCTGTCCATCGGCTGCACGGACATTTACGAATCCGCCGCGAGCGGTCTGCCGCTGCTGATTCTGTCGCTGGCCAATGAGCTGACAGCCCGTCAGCGCCATGCGAGTTACTTCTATTTCCACAGCGGTCAAATGATTGGAGGAAAAAAATCATGAGCTTTTCGCAGAACGTCCGTAACTTCCGTCTGGCCAGCCACCTGACACAGGAGCAGCTGGCCGAAGCACTCGGCGTATCGCCGCAGGCCGTTTCCAAATGGGAAACGAGCGAAACCTACCCCGACGGTTCGCTGCTGCTACCGCTGGCGAACTGCCTGCACACCTCGCTGGATGCCCTCTTCAGCCACGAACAGCTCGATCCGACCACGCTTCGGCAGCAGGTCAGGCATTTTATCCGGGAAACACCGGCAGAAGCGCGGTTTGAGGCCATCCGCTGGCTTGGCTGGCAGACCGAATACGGCCTGTTTGACTGCCAGATGCCCCTGAACGGCGAAAGCGACCTGTACGGCACGCCCAACTCCTCTTATGTCCTGAACGACCACGGCTTTACGATGATTTCCAACGGTCAGGCGCCTTTTTTCAGCGTTTTCCCTGACACGGGTTACGCAGAGGCGATTGGTGATGGCGAAATCATGCGCAAGACCTTTGCTGCGCTGTCTTCCCCCGAAACAATGCGCGCCGTTCTCTTCCTCCACCATCAGTCCGGTTCCTTCCTTTTCGAGGCCGGACTGCTTGGCACCGAATGCGGCATTTCCGAAGAAGCCCTGCCGCAGATTCTCAACGACCTGACCTTCCTGCACCTGATTTCCGCGCACGAAACCGTGCTGGACAATCACGCCTGCACGCT
>CAZGKQ010000115.1:2702-5648 GCA_964526125.1 uncultured Faecalibacterium sp. | reverse complement strand
AAAGAAGCGCCCGTACCCGGTTTTTCGCCGGATACGGGCGCTTTGTATGACCGTTTATTTGCCAATGGCCTGTTTCATCAGGTCGGAGGCATTGCCTTCGTCCATGAACAGGTTGTGCTGCATCACGCTCAGGTCGCTGGCGGCTTCCTTCCCGTAGAGCATCACGTCCAGATAGTCCAGAATGGTCTCCATGTCGCTTTGCAGAATCGCATGGCCGTTCAGATGCACAATGATGCCGACATGATCGCCAGCACCCACCACGTCATAGGCCGGCTGCGCCAGCTTCACGGTAATCACCTGCCCCTCCGCGCAGTTCCATGCTTCGGAGATGATGCCCGTGATGGCGATGAAGTAACGATCCGGATCAGCGCTGAGTGCTGCCAGCATCTGCTGCTCCACCGGCAGATTTTCCGGCGCGGCAATCTTCTGGAAGTTGCCGCAGAACCAGTGCTGCTCGCTTTCGGATTGCAGGTTCTTCATGGATTCGTTGGTCGTGTTCGTCCACAGGGTGGAGCCGTCCTCCGCCGCATAGCCCAGCGCGGCCAGATCGTACACCCGTCCCGTGGTCGTGAAGCGGAACGGTGCCAGTCCGCCAGCACCGGAGCAGGACGGAATGACCACCTTGATGCGCGTTTCATACGCACCGGCCACCGCCGCGCCCTTGCCGTAGCGCGATACGCCGCCCACCATGCTGTAGGCCGCGTTGAAGCCCAGCTCTTCCGCCGCACCGGCTTCCATCGCGTCGATGATTTTGCCCACGCCCCAGCTCCAGGCCACCAGCGTACCCGTCTGCGTCTGATAGCTCTCGCCATAAGGGTACAGGGTGTAGAAAGCACCTTCATAGGCCGTGCTGTCCGCCGCCACATCCGTGGGCATGTAGCTCACCGCCGCATAGCCGCGTTTGGCCGCATATTTTGCCACATCCGACGCACCGCCAAACCAGCGGTAGTAGGAGTATTCAATGTAGTAGGGATAGCCGCCCTCCGGCTTCTCGCCTTCCGGCATCGTCACCAGCGTATGGAAGGTGACTTCCTTTTCGCCATTGCGCACGGTGATCGCCAGATCCTTGCCGCCATCCACATCCGTCAGCACATAGGAAACTTCCTCCGCCGACGTATCCGGCATGTAGCCGTACACATAGTAACGGTACAGTTCCATGATTTCTTCGCGGCGCACAGCCCACTGTTCCGCCGTCGTCACCTTCGTACCGTCCAGCATCGTCATCAGGTCGGGCATTTCGCTGAGGGCTTCCAGCTTGTCGGGCGGTGTCATGCCGCTGCCGTCATCCAGCTGTCCCAGCGCGTCAGAGAGTGCCTGTGCCGCCGCATCCATTTCCGCCTGCGTGGCATCTGCGTTTTCCGCCGTCTGACGTGCCTGACGCAGCGGTTCATCCACAATCTCTGAATTCGTGTACACGCTCAGGTCACGCTCCTCCGCCGATTCCACCGCATACAGCAGTGCATAGGGATACTCGGCCTTCGTCGCGTCGTCCGGCCGCCCCGTCAGCAGCAGGTTGCCAAACAGCCCCGTGTTCTGGTAGGCGTTGCCGGTTGTGTCAAACAGCGCCGGAGCCGCACTGCGCGTGCCACCAGCGCAGACGTTGATCTGCGCATCAAAGCCGATCAGCGTGTCATTGGCCGGTACAATTTCCTTCCACTGATACGCCATTTCCACAATGTAGCCCCATTCGGTCTGCGTCGTCGCCGTATAGAAGCGATTCGCTTCGCCAGCATCGGTGGAGCGCTGGTTCAGGTAATTCACACGATAATGCGAATCGTCCGAGCCATAAGCCATCGTCTTGTCGTTCTTTTCGTCCACGAACAGCTCCACGCTGTCCTGCTGATAGGCGGCTCCTGCGGTAGCATCCAGATCCGCATCCGTCACCACAGCCAGCAGATACAGCGCGTTATCGTCCCACAGCATGCGCACTTCGCCGCTCGTGCCGTTGGCCGCAATATCATAGACCATTGCGTCGTCCCAGATTTCGTCCACGGTTCCGTCGATTTTCGGCGTTCCGAAGTGCGCCTCGGCTGTCTTCCCGTCCTCCGCCGCCATCGCACACGGCAGCAGCGACGGCACCATCACGCAGCACAGCAGCATCGCCAGCCATTTTTTCATGTTTCATGCCCTCCTGTTCTCTGTCCAGTCCCGTTTTCTCTTCCACAAGCGCCCACTCGTTGTGGTTTTTCAGTTGTAAGTTTACCACATTGCACATGATTCAGAAATGTATATTTCCCATATCTTTTTGTGTAAATCCACGATTTTCGAATACTGTTTTCATCCCTGCTGTTTCTTCACCTGGCTGGGCTGAATCCCCCGGTATTGTGTAAACAGGCGGCTGAAATAATATACATCGCAAAAGCCACTGGCCTGAGCCGCCTCCGACACATTGCACTGGCCGCTCCTGAGCATTTTTTCCGCATGATTGAGCCGCATACGGATCTGATACTGCTTCACGGTTTCCCCGGTGTGCTTTTTGAACAGGCTGGAAAAATAAACAGGCGTTAACCCCACCAGCGCTGCCATTTCGTTGACCGTCACATTCTCCGTCAGATGCGCCATCAAATAGGCCGCCGCCTTTTTGACGCGCACGTCCGTCTGCGGTTGCCCCGTCTCCGCATTCGCTGCTTCCAGCAAAAAGGAGAGAATCAGCTCACCGTAGGCGCGCGTGCGCAGCTGCGCCGCCGCGCTGTCTCCCATCCACGCCTGTTGCAACGCTGCAAACAGCGCTTCCAGCGCCGCATCCTCCCCGATATGCAGCCGGGTTGGCAGCGGCAGACGCACATCCGGCGAAAGATGCAGGAGCGAAAAGTCCATCGTGTAGACGGTGAAGCCATCCTTCGTCCAGGCGTTTCGCGACTGTCCCGGCGCAGTGTAAAGCACGTCGCCAGCCTCCACCGTCAGCTTCCGTCCATCAATCTCATATTCCGCCCGGCCGGAAAGAAA
>CAZGKQ010000115.1:0-2602 GCA_964526125.1 uncultured Faecalibacterium sp. | reverse complement strand
ATACACAGGACAAAACCCTGTTGCAAGGAGGAACCTTTTCTATGAACAAAGAAGCGATTGCCGCCCTGATTGACAGCGGCAAAGCGGTGCTGGGCATTGAGTTTGGCTCTACCCGCATCAAGGCCGTTTTGATCGGCAGCGATCATTCCCCCATCGCCTCTGGCGATCACACCTGGGAAAACCGTCTGGAAAACGGCATCTGGACCTATCATCTCTCCGACGTGTGGGAGGGCGTGCAGGATGCCTTCGCCAATCTGCAAAAGGACGTGCAGGCTACCTATGGCGTGACGCTGCGCCGTCTGGCCGCATTCGGTGTTTCCGGCATGATGCACGGTTTCCTTGCCTTTGACAAGGATAATCAGCAGCTGGGTGAATTCCGCACCTGGCGCAACACCATGACGGCGCAGGCCGCCGCCGAGCTGACCGAACTGCTGGGCTTCAACATCCCCCAGCGCTGGTCGATTGCCCACCTGTATCAGGCGATGCTCAATGGAGAAGAAATCGTCTCTTCCATCAGCCATCTGACGACGCTGGCCGGTTACGTTCACTGGCAGCTGAGCGGCAAAAAGTGCCTGGGCATCGGCGAAGCGAGTGGCATGTTCCCCATCGACAGCGAGAAGCTGGATTATGACCAGACGATGCTGGACAAGGTGGATGCGCTGGCCGCCGAACGGGGCTACAAGTGGACGCTGCGCCAGATTCTGCCGCAGGTGCTCTGCGCCGGTGACGATGCCGGTGTCATGACCGCTGAGGGCGCAAAGCTCCTCGACCCGACCGGAACACTGGAAGCCGGTGCGCTGATGGCTCCGCCGGAAGGCGATGCCGGTACTGGCATGGCAGCCACCAACTCCGTGGCTGTCCGCACGGGTAACGTTTCCGCCGGTACGTCCACGTTCGCCATGGTCGTGCTGGAAAAGCCGCTCTCCCGTGTTTATCCGGAGATTGACATGGTGACGACCCCCACCGGCAAGCCCACCGCGATGGTGCATTGCAACAACTGCACCTCCGACATCAATGCCTGGGCTGGCATGCTCAAGGGTTTTGCCGAAGCCGCCGGGCTGAACATTCCCACCGGTGACATCTATGTGACGATGTTCAACGCTGCCCTGACGGCGGAGAAGGACTGCGGCGGCGTGGTCAATCTGCCCCTGTTCTCCGGCGAACCCGTGGTTGGGCTGGATGAAGGCCGTCCGATGATGGTTCGCACGCCCGACGCGAAGCTCACCTTCGCCAACTTTGCCCGTTCACTGGTGGCCGGTGCCATGACGAGCCTGAAAATCGGCATGGACATTCTGGTCAACGAGCATGTGCAGATCGACTCCCTGCTGGGTCACGGCGGCTATTTCAAGACGCCGGGTGTCGGCCAGACGATTCTTTCCGCCGCGCTGAAAACACCCATCTCCGTCATGGAAACAGCCGGTGAAGGCGGCCCCTGGGGCATGGCACTGCTGGCGGCCTACCGCGCCAATGCGGCGGAAGGCGAGACGCTGGAGCAGTACCTGAACGCGCATGTGTTCCAGAACGCAAAAGGCACCACCATCAACGCCGAACAGGCGGATGTGGACGGTCTGGATGCTTACGCCAGACGCTTCCAGCAGTGCCTCCCGGCTGCACAGGCTGCGGTGGAACACGTTCGCTGATCACTGATTCAATTGCAAGGAAGGGAGATTCGTTATGCTGAAAACCCTGAAGGAAGCCGTCTACGAGGCTAACATGGAGCTTCCCAAACGCAATCTTGTCACTTATACCTGGGGCAATGTCTCCGGCATCCACCGCGAAAAGGGACTGGTGGTCATCAAGCCCTCCGGCGTGGATTATGAGGATCTGACCCCCGATCTGCTGGTTGTGCTGGATCTGGATGGCAACGTGGTCGAGGGCAAGCTGCATCCGTCCAGCGACACCAAAACGCATCTGGAACTGTACAAAAAGTATCCGACCATCGGCGGCATTGTGCATACGCACAGCCCCTACGCCGTCGGCTGGGCACAGGCCTGCCAGGATATTCCCTGCTACGGCACGACCCATGCAGACTACTTCTACGGCTCGATTCCCTGCGCGCGCCACCTGACGACGGAGGAAATCGACGAGGACTACGAGAAGAACACCGGCAAGGTCATCATCGAAGAGCTGACCAACCGTGGCATTGAGCCGCTGCATGTGCCGGGCATTGTGTGCGCGTCTCATGGTCCCTTCACCTGGGGCAAGGATGCGGCTCAGGCCGTCTATCACGCCGTGGTGCTGGAAGAGGTCGCCAAGATGGCCGTTTATACGCGCCAGATTGACCCCAACGCCGCCCCCGCGCCGCAGAACATTCAGGATAAGCATTTCCTGCGCAAGCATGGGCCGAATGCCTATTATGGGCAGGCTGGCCAAAAACACTGATTTCTGAAACCCCTGCCTGAACCGAAAATTCAGGCGTTCCTTCCTCCCCTGGGCTGTCGTCATGGCATTGCCATAATGGCAGCCCTTTTTGCTATCGCAAACAGCACAAACCGTCCACGGAAATCAATTTTTCTCCGTTTTTGTTCATACTAATTCTCATCTAACCCATAGCATTCGCGCATGTCTTTTCCGCATCGGCCATCACCGGGCAAAGCCCGGC
>CAZGKQ010000114.1:0-5690 GCA_964526125.1 uncultured Faecalibacterium sp. | reverse complement strand
GTCAACAGTAGCGTGGCACTGCGCTGGGAGCTAATCGTCAGCACATTTTCCGCGCCGGTGGTCGGCAGCGTCAGGGCGTTCCAACGGTTGGTCGTGCGAACCGCGAGTTTCAACGATACATCCGCCTCCGACATGTGCAGGACAGCACTGACGTTCAGGCGCACAGGGGCGCTATCCTTGTTTTCACGGCTGTAGGCCATCGTCAGCGACAGCTCTATCGGCTCAAAGGCCAGATACTGCTCGTTTTCCGCGTTTTCCTCCTCCGGGGTAAGCGACAGCGTCCAGGCCGTGTCGTCATGGCGCTTGCCGTCGCTGTCCATGGAGGTGGTATGCGTGTGGGACAGGGTGTAGTTAACCTGCACCAGCTTTTCCTCCTGCGCCGCCGCAGGAATGCTGCTAAACGTGCCTGTCCACTGGCTGTTTTCATCCTCGTCGGAGGACTGGACAGCCGTCAGCGTCAGCGTGCGCTCGTCATTGAGCAGCATCAGCGTCAGGCCGGAATCGTCCTGTCGGAAGGTCAGGTTCGTAAAGCCCCAGGAATTTTCCGGCATCGGCAGCGCCACACTCACAGCCTTCACATCACCGCGTGTCGTCAACGTCCGGGAAAGACGCAGCTCACCGGTCAGCGGCAGCGCGTCAATGCAATAGTCGTAGAAATACGTCATGCCGGAATTGAGGTAGATGTTCTGCTGCTCCTGTGTCATCAGAGGACGCAGCAACGTGAGCAAATCCTCATCAAAGAGTACGGTGTGCCACAATTCCTTCGCCTGTGCCTTCACATCCTCCGCCGGAATCGCGTAGCTGATCTGCATCACCATGTCCCCCGTGTCGCCGGTCATGATCGGTTCGGAGGCGTAATCGGCCAGCCACAGCTCCATGTCATTCAGATAATCTTCCAGCACCGGCGTCCAGACGCTGTTCCAGATCATATCCGGCTGGTTGATAATGCCCAGCACCACACTGTAGAAGGAGTCATTGCCCTGCTCCGTCTCGCCCAGCAGCGTTCCCAGCACATCGCCGCCCACCGACAGCGTCAGCAACGTATCCGGCAGCAGTTCAGAGCGCAGATACAGCGCATCGTCCGCCCGGTAGAGCTGCGTCAGCGCCTTCTGGTCGCCCTGCGCATCCTCGACGTACACCTGATACTGAAAATCATCGCTATTTTCCAGATTCAGCAGCCGCAGATGGATCGTAGTGGCCGTGTAAGGCAGCAGCATATCCAGCCACGAAGCCGTACCGGATGCCGTCAGCGCCATCGAGCCGCGGATGGGATAATCCTGCACGACAAAATGCTGATACAGCAGCTCCGGCAGCGTGTAATCGTCCTCCTTGGCCGCAAGGGCAGACGATGTCGTGCACAGCAGCATCACCGCGCACAGCAGCACAGACAGGATTCTCTTCAGCATGGGATTTCGTCCTCCTTCAAACAATTTTCGCAACGCAGGAATGGGAGTTACTCCACCTCCACGGCGGCTTCCACTACCGTGAGGATGGCCTCCACGTCCTCCTGCGCCATGTCCTTAAAGAAATACGAGCCATTTTCCGCGCCCAACAGCTGCATCAGCGGACGGACGATGGCCGTGGTGACAGCGCCACCCACACGCGCCTGCTGCGTCGCCTTTTCCTCCGCCGTCAACGTGGAGAGATCCACCAGCGTCGTCTGCTCCTGCCACAGCGAACCTTCTGTACGCCGCAGGGACACGCTGATTTCGCAATCCTCCGTCGTGCCGATGCTGTTGGTCTGCCGATAGCTGATCGTCCCCTGAACAGTCGGGTCTTCCTGCGTGCCGCCAATGACAAGGCTTGGCGAGACGGTCGTGGTGATTTTCGCCTTCTCAGAGGTATCCGGCTGCACTTTGATCACCACGTCGCCGCGCAGCACGTCCGCCGCCTGTGTGTACTGATTCGTCAGGTCAAACGTCGCTTCGGTCAGGGAGGTCTTTTTGCTGGCCGTTACTTTCCAGGAGCAGTCGCCGCTGACCTTCACCTTTCCTTCGGTGATTTTCACAATCCGGTTAAAGCTCAGTGTGTTTTTGTTGCTGCCCGACTTGGCCGGAGAGGTCAGAGTGATTTCATCGCGCATTTCGTTTGCTTCACGCTTCATGCGCCAGACCAGCTTGACCGTGCGCAAATCGCCCGACAGGCCACACACGCCGTTGTACTCCATGCGCAGCGGCACTTCGTCCTCCGTGCGGTAGACGCGCAGCTTCTGCGTGCCGGAGAAGACAAGGGACGACAGCAGGTCGTGCAGATCGCCTTCCGGGCAGAGCGACAGCAGCGTCTGCTGCATCTCCTCCAGATGACTCTTGGATACCGTATAATCCGTGCAGGAGCGCGCCAGCCCCATATCCTTGACCGTGGTCTTGACGCTCTTGCGCTTGCCGTAGCTCTCAAACGGTTCGAGGATGCCGGTCAGCACAGCCCAGCCATCATCCAGCCACTTTTCGTAGCTGCCGTCCACCGCGCTCAGGTCGGGCGTTTCAATGTCGCCGCCCAGAAGCCATGCCATCGCGCTGCCATCCTGTGCCGTGTAAGTCACGCCGGGCATGCAGGAAAGCTGCACCTGATTGCCCTTCTGCGCCAGCGTCAGCAGCGCCGCGCCGTTCATGCGCACCGCCAGGCCGCTTTCCTCCTGCGCCGCATACAGCGACAGCGACAGGGGCGAAAGTACCTCCTGAAGCATGGCCAGGCGATCCTCGTCAAAAGGCATATGGGTCATTACATTGGCCGTGAGGGTGACTTCCACCGGTGTCTGGCTCAAATCCCAGCCGGTGGCGTGGTGCATCAGCGGCACCTCCGCACAGGCGGAGGGCAACAGAAGAAGCAGAATCATCAGCCATGCGGCGATGCTGCGCAGTCTTTTCACGTTTTCTCACGTTCCTTTCCTGCCTGTTTCGGTTCTGAAACAGGCGGATGCTTCACTGTTTTGCGCGCTTATTCGGATGCTTCGTCCGCCGCAGAAAGTGCAAAGGCGCAAAGCATCTCCCTGACCTGCTGCGGATCATCCACCTGATTGATCTGCCCCCGGAGCTGCGCAGCGCCGCGAAGGCCGCTGACATACCAGCCAACATGCTTGCGCATCTCGTTCACGGCCACGCGCTGCGGCTTCCATTGCAGGAGCATGTCATAGTGGCGCAGTGCCGTTTCCACGCGCTGATGGATGGTCGGCTGCACCGGCGTTTCACCGGAGAGCAGCGCCCGGGTCTGCGCAAACAGCCACGGATTGCCCAGCGCACCGCGGCCAATCATCAGGCCGTCCACGCCGCTTTCCTGCCAGTGGCGCAGGGCGTCTTCCGGCGTGAAAATATCACCGTTGCCAATCACGGGAATCTGCACGGCTTCCTTGACGCGGCGCACATACGACCAGTCCGCCTGACCGCTGTACTGCTGCATGCGCGTGCGGCCATGCACCGCAATTTCGCACGCACCGCAGTCCTGCGCCATTTTCGCCATATCCACCACGTTGATGTGGTCGCTGTCCCAGCCAAGGCGCATCTTGACCGACACCGGCAGTTTGCTGGCTTTACAGACGGCGCGGAGGATTTTTTCCGCATTGTCGGGCGTGCGCATCAATCCGCTGCCTTCGCCAGACGCAGCCACCTTGTGTGCCGGACAACCCATGTTAATATCCAGCCCGTCAAAGCGCCCCATGGACGAAAGTTCCTCGGCGGCGCGTGCCATCAGGTCGGCTTCCTTGCCGAAAATCTGCACTATCAGCTTTCCTTCGCCTTCATGGCGCGTAATCAGCGATACCGTGGCCGGATGATTGCGCGGCGCGTAGAGATACCCCATCGCACTGACCATCTCCGTGGTGGCGATATCGCAGCCCTGTTCGTAGCACAACAGGCGGAAGGGCCAATCCGTAATCCCTGCCATCGGCGCGAGACGAAGGCTGATCATTCCTGCGCCCCCTGCTGTGCCGTCTGGGGGAAGAGGGCAATGTGCGCCTGTGCCTGTGCATAGGCCGTCAGCGGCAGTTGCTGCGCCTCCCCGATGGGTTGCGGACGAACCGGCACATCCAGCGGCACCTGATTGCCCTGTTTCCACACAACCGGTGCAAGCGGTGCCACAACCCGGCCATCCTTTTCGCGAGCCTCGCCGCACAGCGCCATCGCCCAGTTTTCCGCTGCCAGAAGCACCATCACCTGCTCGCCGCGCGTCAGATACGCCCCCTGATGGTGCGCGTGATGGCACACAACCGGCGTTTCCATCAGCACCGTGATTTCATCGCCATCATGCCACACGCGCTCCACGCCGATGCAGCCATCCACCAGCCGACGTGCGTTTTCCGCCAGCGGCACGCCGTTGATCTGGAATTCGCAGCTGCGCGTCCAGTTCGGAATCCGCATATGGAAATGTGCCTTCTGATCCGCTTTCATGTTCAGCTTCATCACGCAGGTATTGCCCCTGCGTTCCAGCGAAAGGATGATACGGCTGTCGCACACGGCATAGCGTCCGGGAAGCATCAGGTTGACCGCAAAGCCATCCGGCCAGGCCGTCACGGCTGCCTGTGCTGCCTGTGCATAACCACGGCAGAGACGTGACAGTGCGATGTTCCCTGCTTCTTTGGCCTCCGCAGACAGCGTATTGACGCGCTGAAGCGCCGTCACGCCCGTCTCCGTGATGCAGCCCGGCATGGCGTTGAACACGATTCTCTCCAGCGCGTCCCAAGCCCAGACGGCATGCTCACCCTGACCGGCGCTGACGAGCGCTTCCGCCCATGCGCCCACGCCTTCCGTGCTGACAGCGGCGCTCGGCGTGGTGCCGGAGAGTGCCGGGAAGTCCGTCAGGCCACCGCAGACAGCGCCATGATGACGGCTCAGCTTCTCCCAGCCGATTTTCGCCGCGTTCAGCTCCGTTGCAGAGCCACTCAGCCAGCCACGCGCCATCGACGCGCGAACGCCATCGGCTAGCGCCATGCCGTTATTGGTCAGCGACAGACGGGTGTAATAGCCGTGAATATCGCCGTTTTCCTTTTCCAACCCGTTTTTCAGCTCTTCCGCCGAAACCTGACGCGCCAGCGTCGTCTGGAAATTGCCAGATGTCAGCACGCTGCTCCAGTTCATCGCACCAGCGGACAGGCTGCGGCAAAGCTTCAAAAAGCCCGGCGCACTCGTCACGCGGTAAAGGTGCTCCAGCAGTTCCAGCAAGTCGGCCGGGGAGGCGCAGACATACGCATCCGCCGTCAGCTCATCCCACTGCTTCGCCGCCCACGCAAACCAGCGCAGCAGACAGCCCAGCTCGGCTTTCTCCTGCGCCGCTTCATACAGCGCCCATACGGCGCGCAGCACGGCGACCGTCTCCTCAATCGTCAGGCGGAAGCTGCCATCCGGCTGCTGCTGCGCCATGGCCTTGCGAATGGCTTCGGCTGCCGCCTGCTGCTCCGCCTTCTCGCCTACCAGACAGGCCAGGCGGAACACGCCTTCCAGCATGACCGGCTCCCTCATGCCCTTCACCCGGGCGTAGAGCTGCTTCATGCTTTCCAGCTCCACGCGAGCCTGTCCGGCATGCAGGGGCTGACAGGTCAACATCGTCAGCGGTGCTTTATCAAAAATGGCTTTCAGTGCCACGGTACATTCCTCCAAATCCGCAATCTCTGCTCATATTTCACCATCAAACATTATATCGCATTTTCGCGCAAACTGCAATCACTGAATTGTAAAAAAAACGCGCATCCGGCTACATTTAAT
>CAZGKQ010000113.1:0-5734 GCA_964526125.1 uncultured Faecalibacterium sp. | reverse complement strand
GACAGCGCCGGAATCGCAATCGCCAGATAACCCATGTCCGCAATGGAATGCTCAAACCCACAGACAATAAACGCCGGAATCGCAAACAGCACCGTCGCAATACCATGCAGCGAATCCTTCGCCTGCTTATAGCCCACCACCGCCAGATACATCAGTACACCGCAGAGCAGACCATTCAGCAGCCAGGAAAGTGGATTCATCCCCAGCTTGCCCAGCATCACCTGCGCCGCCGTTTCGCCCAGCTTCGTGCCGCCCGTCGCCAGCGTGTTCGACCAGCTGACCATCCCCGGCAGCAGCGTTCCCAGCCCATTCAAAACAAAAACCAACGCCAGCTTCTTCACCGGCGTTTTCAGGCCGCAGATGCCCGTGAAGAGCGTGCCGCCATTGGTCAGGATGAAAAACAGCCCTGCGCTGAACAGCAATGCGCCAACCAGCTTGTTGGTGCAGGAAAGGTAGACGGTGCAGCCAATGCCAATCATCAGGCCGGAAAAGAGGCTGCTGAGCAGTAGCCGCTTCTGGTCACGGGTGAGGGAAGCCAGAGGTTTGCTCTGGGATGTGTTTTTGCGCCATTTGTTCATGAACGTGGTTTCCTTTCGTCGCGGCGGAAGAGACATCCGCACCGCGTTTTTTGTCGTTCTCCAGCATACGCCAGATTTCCGCATCTGTCAAGGGGAAAAGTCGGTTTTCGCGCTTACTCCCCTGCCGATGTCTGAATCAGCTTTTCCACGCGCTTCAGGTCGCCACCGTAGGCTAAAAATTCATCAATCGCCTGCTGCAACTCCACATGGAATTCTTCCAGACACATGCCGCCTGACCAGATGTAGGCCGCCACATCCCGGCCAACGTAGCGCAGATGCCACGGCTCGTAGTTGATTTCCGTCACATCCTCCTTGTCCTCCGGGTAGCGGATGATGAAGCCGTATTCCCAGCAATGTTCCGCCATCCACTGACACTCCGGCTCTTTGGCCATCTTCTCGTTCATGCCCGATGCACTCACCCACGATTTCGGAATCACGTCGCAGCCCAGCCCCGTTTGATGATCGCTCGCGCCGGGTTTGCTGACCCAGCCGTCGTCCTTGCCGTTGTTCTTTTCCAGACGGTTGTAGTACATACTCTTCTGCGTTTTGTAGCTGCGGTAGGCGCTTTTCAGATACAGCTTGTAGCCGTCCGCTTCCGCCGCCGCAAACAGCTCGCCCAGTGCCTCGGCGCACTCAGATTGCAGATACATCGTGCTGCTGACCGCCGAACGCAGCTTCATTTTCGTTTTGGCGGAAGGCTCGTAATCCGCATCCAGCAGGTATTCCTTGTTCGCCAGCTTAATCAGTTCCGGGTCGAGTTGGCTCAGGCTCAGCGGAAAGTTCCACCCGGCCGGGTCGATGGTGGTATCCTCAATGACTACGCCGGGAATATCGGAGAGGTCAAAGTCCTCTTCCTCCGCCATCACGTTGGGGAGCAGTAACAGCACCGCGCAGAGCAGCGCCCCCGTTCGTCCGATGTTCTTCATTCCGCCGTTTCCTCCGTTATTTCGCACAGGTAGGTGCCTTCCGCAATTTTCATCAGCCGCTCCTGTCGCAGCAGCAGCAGATAATCTTCCAGCGGCATCTCGTTTTCGTGAATCAGACGCGCGTTCTCCTTGCCGACATAGCGCACATGCCACGGTTCATAGTTGTAGCCGGTCGTTTCCTCCCAGCCCTCCTGATAGCGCAGGATGAAGCCATACTCCCAGCAATGTTCCGCGACCCACTTGCCGCCCTTCGTTTTGCCGAAGCTGCCCGTCAGGTTCACGTCGTCGCCTTTTTGCCCCACGTCCATGGCCATGCCAGACTGGTGCTCGCTGGCTCCCGGACGCGCAACGTACTGATCCGCCTTTTCGACGCTGCCGTTGACGCGTTCCAGCTTATTGGCGTAAATCGTGGACTGCCGCGCATAGCTGCGATAGCCGCTGACGGCCTTGAGCGTTTTGCCCGTCTCCTTCTTGCAGGCGGCGAACATCTCTTCCAGCGCCAGCGCCGCATCTGCGCGCATCTGCCGCAGCTGCCCCTGCACGTTGGCAATCTCCGTTTCCGGCTCATACGCCTCGCTTACGCGCCATTGCCGGTTGAGCAGAAAAAGTTCGCCTTCTATATCGTTCTGCGGCGCTGCTTCGTCCAGCGCGGAGGAAATCATCATCGTCCCTGCGGTGGCCAGCGTCGCCAGCGTTTCCAGTAAAGAAGCCATTGCTACCTCCTTCGGGCGCATGCTTCGCTTTTTTTCTGCAAAAGTCGCCCTTTCCTTCTATTATACGCCCTTTTGGCCGACTTGCAAGCCTTACAACGCCCTGATGCGTAAAATTTACATGTTTGACTTTGCCCTGCGCCGGTCACAATAGCGTGCGAGGAGGCGAAGAATCATGAAAAAATCGCTTTTGACCCTGATGTTGCTTTTGAGCATGACCTTACTGGCATCCTGCGGCGGCGACACGAACAACGACCCGGCGCAGACCAGCGAACCGGCCATGCTGACCTCTCAGCCGGAAAACACCGTTCTCCCCGGTCTGGATGACGGCAACGAGATCATGCTGCCCGATGACGAAACCACCAATCCCCTGCAAAACGATCAGGCCACCGGTGTTACCAGCATGGACAAAGCGAGGCGTGCCATTGAACAGCTGGAAGAGGAGCTGGAGCGTCTTTCCGAGGTGAAGGAGGCAAAGGTTCTCATTGCTGGCCACAAGGCCGCTGTGGCGCTCGAATTCGACACACAGTATCAGGCAGGCATTGACGACCGCCTGCGCGGCATCGTCCAGGATCGCGTCGATTCCGTCATTGGCGGCATTGACAGCGTTCAGGTGACGGCTGACCCTGGCATTCTGGAAGCCATCGACACCCTTCAGGACGGGCTGGAAAGCGTGAGCGACATGTCGTCCCTGCAACAGGAGCTGGATCGAATTCTGGAGCAGATGAACGCCCCGGACAGCAGCAAAACCTGACGCGGCGGAGCAGCCGCCCCGAAAAAAAGCACGCTCCCCCATCATTCATCCCTTCAGGGAGTGCGCGCTTTTCTCAACCTTTCGTCCGCGCCGCAAAAATGGGGCAAACCCCTTTTCCACGGCGTCGGCTTTCGGCAAAGTCCGGTTTTTTCCGCCTGTTGCAACCATTTCCAGCGTATCTTCGCCTCCTCATGCCCATACTACAAACAGGAGGTGAAAAAGCATGACCAGAAAGAACGGCAACCGTCAAATGGTGCCGGAAGCGCGCAAGGCGCTGGACGACATGAAGTTTGAAATTGCCCAGGAGCTGGGCGTCAACCTGAATGGCTACGGCGGCGACCTGACCGCGCGTCAGAACGGCGCCATCGGCGGCTCCATGACGAAAAAGCTCATCGCCCAGGCGCAGCGGCAGATGGCGAACCGCTGATCGGCACGCCCAGGCCGCATGGATCTCATCGACCAGAATGAAGGAGGAAAATCATCATGTATAACGGCAACCAGAATCAGAACCAGAACCAGATTCCGAACCTGAACAACGCGTCCGTTCAGCACCCCTCCACCAGCCAGCCCGGCGGCATGGTGCCGGAAGCCCGCGAGGCGATGGAGAACATGAAGTATGAAATCGCCGGCGAGCTGGGCATCAACCTGAAGCAGGGCTACAACGGCGATCTGCCCTCCCGTCAGGCCGGTTCCATCGGCGGCTATATGGTCAAGCGCCTGATTGAGCAGGCCGAGCGCCAGATGGCCGGTAAATAAGCGGTCACTCCCCATCAGGGCGGCATGGAAGGATTCATGCCGTCTTTTGCTTTGACCTGCGCGAGGAGGCCTCCCGGAGCACGTCAATGCATTGCATCAGGGCGCATCGCTCCCGGCGTTTTTTCACCGCCAGTTGCGCAGGATGCGTTCCAGCCCCTCGATGAACCCCGGTTTTGGCACATCGCAGGCCGCCACGCAATTCAGCCGCGCCACCACCTGATTGTCCAGCAGGACGTTGACCATCCCCAGCACATCGCCAGCCTGAACGGGCGCATCCACGCTCTCCGGCAGCACCAGTTCCAGCGACAGGCCGCTTTGCTGGCCATTTTTGAGCAGCATGGACAGGCCGCTTCCCAGCATCAGCGGCACGCTGTCCGCACTGCCGCCGCGCACCGGCAGCGACTGCCCCAGCAAGTCCCCCTGATTGGCCACCGCCACGCGCTGATAGGCGGAAAATCCATAATCCAGCATCTGCCGCGCCTCATTGAAGCGCGTCTGGCTGACCGGCGTTCCCAGCACAATCGCCACCAGCCGCATGCCCTTTTTCTCCGCCGTCGCGGCCAGACAATACTTCGCCGCGTCGGTCGAACCGGTCTTGAACCCGTCGCAGCCCTCATAAAAACGCACCAGCCGGTTCGTGTTCGTCAAATCCGTCACGCGGCCTCCCGGATGCGTCAGCTTGTCAATCCAGACCGAGGCATACTGGTTATATTGCGGATGTTTCGCCACCTCGCAGCATAGTCGGCACACGTCGCGAGCCGTGGTGTACTGTCCATCCTTGGGATACCCGGTGCAGTTGACATAATGCGTGTCGGCCATGCCCAGCTCAGCGGCGCGGCTGTTCATGCGCGCCACAAAGCTGTCCTCGCTTCCGGCGAGGTATTCCGCCAGCGCCACGGCGGAATCGTTCGCGCTGGCCATGATGGTCGTGCGCAGCAAATCTTCCAGCGGATAAATCGCGTTGGCATCCAGCAGCGCCTGTGACCCCTTCATTGCGGCGGCGTTCGCGCTCACCTGCACCGAATCGGTCAGGGCAATGTCGCCCCTTTCCAGCGCTTCCAGCACCAGCAGCGCCGTCATGAGCTTCGTGATGGACGCGACTTCCCGGCGCTCATCCGCATTTTTCTCGAAGATCACCGTACCGGTGGAGGTTTCCGCCAGAATCGCGGAGGGCGAGGTCAGCGTCATGGGTTGGCCGGTTTCCAGCGCCTTTTCCGCCCCGGCGACGGGCGCGCCGGACAGGCACAACAGCACGCAAAGCAGCATCGACAGCCATTTTCCGCTTCGTTTCATCTCATGATTCCTCCTTGCAGGGTTTGTCCTATACATACCGGCAGAAGTTCGTTTTATGCCACGCTTGCGGCGAAAAAAAGTGTAGCGCCGTCCGATTACAGAACATTTTTCGCAAAACCGCTTGCAATGTCTGCCTTTATTCGATATAATAGCGGAGGAACTCGCTTATTTATCCGGAATTATGGAAGGAGACATCATCATGCCGACCGATTTGGAGATTGCGCAGGCGGCCAGACCCCAGCGCATCGTTGATATTGCCGCCCAGGCCGGGATTCCTGAACGTGCCGTCATCCCCTATGGCCAGTATATCGCCAAGGTTGATCCCCTTCAGCTGCCCCAGACGCTTACGCCCCGGGCGAAGCTGATTCTCGTCACCGCCATCAACCCCACCCCGGCCGGAGAAGGCAAGACGACCGTCTCCGTCGGGTTGGCGGACGGCATGACGAAAATCGGCAAAAAAGCCATGCTGGCGCTGCGCGAGCCGTCTCTGGGGCCGGTATTCGGCATGAAGGGCGGCGCGACCGGCGGCGGACACGCGCAGGTGCTGCCGATGGAGGATATCAACCTGCACTTCACGGGCGATCTGCACGCCATTACCGCCGCGAACAACCTGCTGGCCGCGATGGTGGACAACCACATTCAGCAGGGCAATCAGCTGGGCATTGATCCGCGTCAAATCACCTGGCGACGCTGTCTGGACGTAAATGACCGTCAGCT
>CAZGKQ010000112.1:3635-5737 GCA_964526125.1 uncultured Faecalibacterium sp. | reverse complement strand
CCCGAAAACGGGAGCGAAACGGAGGAACACGCATGCAGGAAACTGGAAGACGACGCGTGCAGCAGGTGCTGGGGTGGCTGCTCAGCGGCGCAACGGTGCTTTTTGCTGTGCTGCTGATTGTGCAGTGCATCAGGATTTATCAGGCTGGCATTGCCCCGGAGAATATCGGGGAAAACGGCCTGCGAATCCACGACATTTACAGTAGAGAAATTGTGGCGGCGCATTTTGCGCAGATTGCGTGGAGCTTTTATCTCTGGCTGGGACTGCTGCTGGCCTGTCTGGTTGTCGGCAGACCGCAGAAGAAAGAAACGCTGCGTGCGCCGCTGCAAAATCAGCTGGCCTTGATGCGCAGACGGACGGAAATGCCGGATTCGCTGCGCCAAATCCGGCAGAAGCGAATCGTACTGTGGAGCGCCGTGGGATGTGTATGTCTGCTGTGCGCCGGGATGGCAGGGCGTTTCCTGTTGGACTGGCGGAATTTTGCCTCCCGTGACCTGGAACCGGTCATTAAACAGCTGGCGATTTCCGTCTTCCCGTGGATTGGGCTGGCTTTTGCCGGATTGATGGTCGGCGAGGAGGGAGAACGTCGTCTGCAACAGGAGGAACTGGTGCTGCGGCGTGAAGCGCCGAAGAAAAAGCCTGAACCAAAGAACGAGAAATCTCAGAACACGGCCAACGTGGCGCGGCTGCTGCTGCTCGGCGTGGCCGTGGCGCTGATTGTGTTGGGCATTCGCAATGGCGGCATGTTTGACGTGCTGGTCAAAGCAATCAATATTTGTACGGAGTGTATCGGCCTTGGCTAAGAAGATTGCGGCATGGTGGAGCGCCCATAAGCCCACCACCCGGCGGCTCGTGCAGTGGTACGCCGCCCTGCTCTACAACGCACATGTGAAGGGTTTCATCAAGGGAGACATCTATGTGGGCAACACAAAAAATGTGTGTGTGCCCGGCTTTAACTGCTACTCCTGTCCCGGGGCGATTGGTGCCTGTCCGCTGGGGGCGCTGCAAAACGCGCTGGCTTCCTCGGATAAGCGTGCGCCATACTATGTGCTGGGTATTTTGATGCTCTATGGCCTGATCTTGGGGCGCACCATCTGCGGCTGGTTCTGTCCGCTGGGGTTGATTCAGGAGCTGTTCCACAAAATCCCCACCCCCAAGCTGAAAAAGAACCGCTTTACGCATGCACTGTCCTACCTGAAATATGTGCTGCTGGCGATTTTTGTGGTAATCATTCCGCTGGCGTACAGCATTCAGCAATATCCCGTGCCGGGCTTCTGCAAATACATCTGCCCGGCAGGCACGTTTGAAGGGGCGATGGGTCTGCTGTCAAACCCGGTTAATGCTGGCAAGTTTTCCATCCTGAACATTCTGTTCACGCGGAAATTTGTCATTATGGTGCTGATTTTGCTGGCCTGCGTGTTTATCTACCGCGCATTCTGCCGCTTCCTTTGCCCGTTGGGCGCGATTTACGGCCTGTTTGCCCGGGTGTCGCTGCTGGGCGTGAAGGTGGAAAAGAGTCAGTGCACGGATTGTGGTCGCTGTGTGGCACATTGCAAAATGGACATCCGCCGTGTGGGCGACCACGAGTGCATCCATTGCGCCTCCTGCGTAGACGTTTGCCCGACGGGAGCGATTAGTATGAAGCTGGGCAAAATCACGCTGAAGGCCAATGAGGTGAAGCCGCTGAAGGCCACGGAACCTGATGCACCGGAGGTACAGCCCAAAAAGGATCGCAAGCGCCTGATTGTGGCGGCGGCGTGGAGCGTGGCACTGATTGTGCTGGCGCTGGTGATGGTGTATGTCAACCGCGAAGAGACGGTGGCAGAGCCGGATCCGGTGGAAACGCCTGTGGTGCAGCCGGTGGAGGAAGAAGACGATACGCCCGTAGGCTACGAAGTAGGGATGAAATGCCCGGACTTCACCGTACCGCTGTATGGTGAAGGTGGCGAGTTCACGCTGTCGGAGCAGAAGGGCAAGGTCACGGTCATTAACTTCTGGGCGACGTGGTGTACGCCGTGTGTGGCGGAATTGCCGTATTTTGAGGAAATCTACACGCGCTACGGGGATGAAATCGCGCTGGTGGCCATCCACTCGAATCTGGT
>CAZGKQ010000112.1:0-3535 GCA_964526125.1 uncultured Faecalibacterium sp. | reverse complement strand
ACGGCAAAATTGCCTACAACAAGGTCGGCTCGGTGACGCTGGAAGTGCTGGAAGGGCTGCTGGCACCACTGATGGCGGAATGAAAACGGAACAGGAGGCGGACGAAGGTTGTTCGCTTCCTGTTTTTTTCGCGCATAGAAAGAAAAACAGGATTGAGATGGAATTAGTTTCCTTGACAGCCCTCACGGCAGCTGATATAATAAAAAGGAAATTAAATGGCAGAAACGGTTGCACAACAGCCACTTCACATGGTTTCGCGGCGCACCGCAGGAGGCAGAGGGGGAACAGCAGATGAAAGAAGCAATCAAAAAATGGCTGAGAAGTCGGCAAACAGCTGCACTGGTGCTGATTTGCATTTTGATGCTGGTGCTGATGCTGACGGCGCTGCACATGCTGATGAGTTACACGCAGGATGAGCTGTATCGGGAAAGCCAGAATCAGCTGTCAGAAATTACGACGCAGATTTACGAAAAGATGCAGGTTACGTTTGAGCGGCAATGGGATCGGCTGAGCATCATGTCCAGCCGCCTGAACAGCACGGAGGAAGAGGAGGAGGACGCGCTGCTTTTGCGCCTCCGGAATGCGCAGGAGCAGATGTCGGCCAGTCAGGACGCGATCACGCTGCTGGCGATTGATGAGCACGGCATGGCTTATGGCGCGAAGGGAAAAGTGAACTGCACGTTCGTGGATCGCTTGCCGGAGTCAGGGCTGCTGAACTTTCTGGTGGCAGGGGAGAAGGGCGCAACCTCCGAAATGGCCTTTGTGGAGGCGCTTCCGCAACCGCTGACAGTGAAAAGCGACGAGGGAGAGACACACATCACGCATCTGGTGCTGCTCAAGGACATGGATGGGCTGTCCGATATTTTGCGCAGCAGCGCCTTCCATCAGCAGAACACAACCTATATTATCGAGACAAACGGCGTTCAGCGATATTCCGATGCGACGACCACCGATTTGACCTTTCTGGGCAACAATATTTTTCCGGCGCTGCGGACGCTGCGTTATCCGCACGCGGAAACCTTTGATGATGTGCTGGAACGGCTGGATGAACAGGACGGCTACATCTGCACGGATGTGCTGGTGGATCAGAATTCCTACTTTCTGTGTATTCGTCGGCAGCCGGGGTATGACTGGCTGATGCTATTGTTCGTGCCGGGGGAAGAGGTGGCAGCTACCACCCGGACGATGGTGAATTCCATCACGTTGCTGATCAGCATCGGGTTTGGCGCGTTGTTCCTGCTGACGATGGGGGCGCTTTTCTTCCTGCTCAAGTCGATGCAGAATCAGGAGATGGCGGCGGCCGAGGCGGAAACGACGCGGAAGCTGTCCAGCGCCAATCAGGAGCTGGAAAATGCACGAAAAGCGGCGGTGGAAGCCCTCAAAATGGCGGAAACGGCCAGCGTGTCCAAAACATCCTTCCTGGCGAACATGAGCCACGATATTCGCACGCCCATGAATGCCATTATCGGCCTGACGAGCCTGATGGAGCATGATCTGCACAATCCCGACAGGATGCAGGCGTATATCGGCAAGCTGCGCGCGTCCAGCCAGTATCTGCTGGGGCTGATTAATGATGTGCTGGACATGTCGAAAATCGAAAGCGGTGCATCCACGCTGCGCATGGACAGCATCAATCTGGCCGAACAGATCGAGCTGATTGAGTCGGTGATTCGGCCACAGGCGAAGGAAAAGGGACATCACCTGATTGTGCATGCCAGCTGCATTCACCATGAAAACTTCTTGGGAGATGCAACGCGCCTGCGTCAGGTGCTGCTGAACATTCTCTCCAACGCGGTGAAGTACACGCCCAATGGCGGTGAAATCAGTTTTGATGTGCGCGAGGTGTCCCGAAGCGGTCATTCCTATGTCAAATACGCCTTCACCGTGCAGGATAATGGTATTGGCATGACGGAGGAATTCCAGAAGAAGATTTTTGACGTATTCACCCGGGCGGAAGATTCGACGACCAATAAGGTGCAGGGAACGGGTCTGGGCATGGCCATCACCAAGAGCATTGTGGACATGATGGGCGGCGTGATTCATGTGCAGAGCGCACCGGGCAAGGGTAGCCGCTTCGAGGTACTGCTGGACTTCAAGCTGGACGAGGAGGCGGAGGAGACGGCACGCGAGCTGAGCGCCATGCATCTGCTGCTGCTGGGCTATCCGCAGGTGCGCGTAAACGATGTGCTGGATGTGCTTGAGGAAACCTCCATTCAGGTGGATGTGGTGGAACAGACCGGGGCGGCCACAGCCATCCTGAAAAAGAAAGATATTGACATTGTGCTGCTTTCCTGCGAGCACAAAAAGCCGGAAGAGGTGCTGCAAACGACACGCTGTCTGCGCGAGGCGGCACGGAAGCCGATTTTCATCTTCTGCATGCAGGCTTCGCAGCGCGAGGACGTGATGGAGACGCTCAGCGAATGTGAGCTGGATGGTTTTGTACCGCTGCCCTTCTTCCTGTCCAATCTGGACAACGAAATCAGGCGGTTGCGCACGGAGGCTGGCAGACTGACGGATCAGAGCAGCTCCGTGCTGTCCGGCATGCGGCTACTGTGCGCGGAGGACAATGAGCTGAATGCGGAAATACTGGAAACGTTGCTGGACATGAAGGGCGCCACATGCAAAATTTACCCGGATGGGCAGCAGCTGCTGGAAGCCTTTGACCATGTGCGCCCGAGTGATTATGATGTGATTTTGATGGACGTGCAGATGCCCAATCTCAACGGCTATGAGACGACACGCGCGATTCGTGCCAGCGATAATCCGGTGGGGCGTAAGATTCCGATCATTGCCATGACGGCCAATGCCTTTGCAGATGATATTCAGCGGAGTCTGGATGCAGGGATGGACATGCATCTGTCGAAGCCGATTGATATTACCGAATTGGAAAAAATGCTGGCAGTTTTCCGCACCACGCGAACGCGCAAGGATGGACGAGCTATTTTCCAGCGACTTCAGGGATAAAGCAGTAAAAAACAGGCGGCTCCGGTGGGGAAAAAACCCCGTCGGAGCCGCGTTTTGATCATATATTCAGAAAAATTACCAGCGCATAACCAGCTGACCATTGTCGTCCGTGTCAATGGTCAGGGTATCGCCAGGCTTCACGTCGGCCACGATGATGTGGCGCGCCACCAGCGTTTCGATCTTGGACTGAATGAAGCGCTTGAGCGGCCTTGCGCCGTAAACGGGGTCAAAGCCCTGATCAATGACGGCGTTCATGGCGGCCTCCGTCAGCGTCACATGCAGCTGCCGGTCGCTGAGGCGGCGGTTCAGGCTGGTCAGCATCAGTTCGACAATGCGGCTGATCTGCTGCTTCGTCAGCGGCTTGTAATAGACGATCTCGTCGATTCGGTTCAGGAATTCCGGACGGAAATGTGTCTTCAGCAGCTGATCGACCTGTGCACGCGCCTGTGGCGTGATGTCGTCATCTGCAATGCCGTTGAGAATATATTCGCTGCCCAGATTGCTGGTCATGATGAGGATGGTGTTCTTGAAGTCCACCGTGCGCCCCTGACTGTCGGTGATGCGCCCGTCG
>CAZGKQ010000111.1:0-5765 GCA_964526125.1 uncultured Faecalibacterium sp. | reverse complement strand
CAGATTATACAGCGAACCACTGGCGTTATCCTGCCGCAGCTGCACAACCGCATAGGGTTCCCTGCCCGTATGCGGATCAAGCAGCCCCACCGGCTTCATCGGCCCAAAGGCCAGCACCATGCGGCCACGGCGTGCCATGGATTCCACCGGCATGCAGCCTTCAAAGACCTTCGTTTCCTCAAAACCGTGGATTTCCGCCGCTTCTGCGCTGAGCAGCGCATCCACAAAGGCGTTGTATTCCGCCTCCGTCATCGGGCAGTTGAGATAATCATCGCCCCGGTCATAACGGGACTGGCGGAAGACCTTGTCCATGTTCAGCGATTCGGCCGTCACGATGGGGGCAGCCGCATCATAGAAATTCAGCGTTTCCAGCCCCGGCAGACGGGCAATCGCTGCACTGAGCGCATCGCTGGTCAGCGGCCCTGTGGCGATAATCACCGGACCGTCGGGGATTTCCGTCACTTCCCGGTGAACAATCTCTACCAGCGGATGTGCTTCCAGCCGCTGCGTAATGTAGCCGGAAAAAGTATCGCGATCCACAGCCAGTGCGCCGCCAGCCGGAACGCGCGCTGCGTCCGCCGCTTCCATCACCAGCGAGTGCATCAGGCGCATTTCTTCCTTCAGCAGTCCGACAGCGTTTGTCAGGCGGTCACTGCGCAGAGAGTTGGAGCAGACCAGCTCTGCAAACAGTGGACTGTGATGCGCCGGAGACATTTTCTCCGGCTTCATCTCAACCAGCGTGACATGGATTCCCTGCTGTGCCAGCTGCCAGGCCGCTTCGGTACCGGCTAAACCGGCACCGATGACGGTTACGTGTAAATTACTCATCGGCACCCTCCGTCTCCTCTGCGCTGGCCTGCACCTCAATGCGGTGATGGCAGGTTTCATTGGCGCACAAATGCCAGACCTCGCCCTTTCTGCCCCGTTTTTCAACCATATAGCTGCCGCAGATGGGGCACTTTTCCGTCACCGGCTTCTCCCAGGAGACGAAATCGCATTCCGGATAGCGCTCGCAGCCATAGAACTTTCGGTTCTTGCGGCTGGTTTTTTCCATCAGCCGCGCACCGCACTTGGGGCAGGGTGCTTCAATATAGGTCACAATGGGCATGGTATTGCGGCATTCCGGAAAATTCGGACACGCCAGGAAGCGCCCGAAGCGCCCCATTTTGTAGACCATCATGGCACCGCACTTGTCGCAGGGAATATCGCTGGGTTCATCCTTGACCTCGACCTTTTCGATCTCCTGCTCGGCCAGCTGAAGCGTCTCGGCAAAGGGAGGATAGAAGTCGCGCAGGATCTGCTTCCAGTCCATTTCGCCTTCTTCCACCTTGTCCAGCATATCCTCCAGTTCAGCGGTGAATTCCGTGTCCACGATGTTCTCGAAGTACTTTTCCATCATGCTGGTCACCATGCGCCCAAGCTCCGTGGGATACAGGCGCTTTTTCTCCCGGCTGACGTAGCCGCGTGCGATGATGGTCGTGACGGTCGTCGCGTAGGTGGATGGGCGGCCAATGCCCTTTTCCTCCATCACGCGCACCAGCGAACCTTCTGTATAGCGCGACGGCGGCTGCGAGAAGTGCTGATCGCTTTCCACATCGGTGACAACCACTGCGTCGCCTTCATTCAGCTGCGGCAGCGTCGTCTCCATGCTGCTCACATCGTCATCCGTCCCTTCCTCGTAGACGGAAGTAAAGCCGGGGAACTTTTTATGCTCGCCGTAGAAGCGCATGCCCACGCCGTCGCCGCTGATTTCCATGGTCATCGTCTCGTACAGTGCAGGCATCATCTGACTGGCCAGGAAGCGGTTATAAATCAGCTTGTAGAGGTTGAACTGTTCCTTGGTCAGGGAAACTTTGATGCTCTCCGGCGTCCGGCGGACGTTCGTGGGGCGGATGGCTTCGTGCGCGTCCTGCGCATTTTTGCGCCCCTTGTATTCGTTTGGCTTTTCCGGCAGATACGCCTCCCCGAAGCGTTCTGGAATATACTCGCGCAGAGAAGCCAGTGCCTCATCGCTGATGCGAACGCTGTCAGTACGGATATAGCTGACAATACCCTGCGTTCCTTCGCCTTCCAGATCTACGCCTTCATAGAGCTGCTGGACGACCTGCATGGTCTTGGCGGTCGTAAAGCCCAGTTTCCGGCTGGCTTCCTGCTGCAATACGGAGGTGGTGAACGGCGCAGCGGGCATCTTGCGCTTTTCGCTTAGCTTGATGCTGGTGACGGCGAAATGCGCCTCCCGGATGCGCTGTACAGCCTGTTCTGCCTGCTCTGCATTGGTGATGGCGACCTTCTGGCCGTCCAGCGTGGCAAGCCGTGCTGTGAAATGCATCTTGCGGCCATGCGCCTGATGCACCTGCATTTTAGCGGACACATCCCAATATTCTTCCGGAATAAAGGATTCGATTTCTTCCTCACGCATCACCACCATGCGCGTTACCACGGACTGGACACGACCGGCAGACAGCCCTTTCTTGATTTTTGCCCACAGCAGAGGGCTGATTTTGTAGCCCACCAGACGATCCAGCACGCGACGGGCCTGCTGGGCATCCACGCGCCCCATATCCAACGGTCTGGGATTTTTGATGGCGTTTTGAACCGCTTTCTTGGTCACTTCGTGGAATTCAATGCGGCAGGGCTGATTGGCATCCATATTCAGCACATGGCTCAGATGCCAGGAGATCGCTTCGCCTTCGCGATCAGGGTCCGTCGCGAGATAAATCTGCGATGCATTCCGCGCTTCCTTGCGGATTCGGGTCAGAATGTCGCCGCGGCCACGGATGGTGATATACTTCAAATCAAAATCCTGATCAACATCCACGCCGAGCTGACTTTTAGGGAGATCTCGCACATGTCCCTGAGAAGCTTCGACCTTGTAGCCCTTCCCGAGAAATTTGCTGATCGTTCGCGCCTTGGCAGGAGATTCGACGATAATGAGTTTCTGCTTTGTTGCAGCCATGTTGGTACGCCTCCAATGCGTGCTTTGCTGAAATTCTGTTTCGATTTTTGTTTCAGGCGATGCAGCCAATCTGTCGATGCATCGTCAACTGGAAGATAGATTCATTCACTTCTGCAATACGTCTTGCCGGGTCTGGCCTGGATGATGCCCATGATCTGCATCATCGTCAGCGTCGCCATCAGATTTGGCGCGTCCATCGCAGTTTTTTGCGTCAGCTGGTCAAAGGAAAGCTCACCGTCCGCCAGCGCCTGATAAATCAGCTGCTGCTCCTGTGTCATTGGAGGCAGTTCAACCGGCTGCAATTTTTCCGGATGGTCCGGCACGGTTTCCTGTTTTTCCGGCTTTTTCTGTGCTTTTGGAGCTTTTTGTGTTCCCGTCTTTTTTGCCTTCGTCGGCGGAGCCGCCGTGGAAGGCTTGGGTTGCAGCTGTTTGGCCTGTGCATTTTGCATGACGGTTAGCCTTTCCGGCGAAAGCCAGCGCATGTCCTCCAGAATGTCCAGCGCACTGGTGAAATACATCGCGCCCTCGCGAAGCAGCTGATGTGCGCCTTCTGACATTGGTTCGTTCGGAATGCCTGGATAGGCGAAAACGTCTCTGCCCTGCTCCAATGCATGCTGAACGGTCAGCAGACTGCCGGAGGGAATGCTGCACTCCATCAGTACCACCGCACGGCTCAGTCCGGAGAGGATGCGATTGCGCTCATTGAAAACGAATCGGCTCACCCGTGCGTCTGGCGGATATTCGCTCAGCAGCAGGCCACCTCCTTCGAGGATGCGCCGTTTGAGATCGTCGTTTTCCGCCGGATAATGCATATTCAGCCCACAGGCCATGACGCCGATGGTGGGGCTTATTCCATCCAGACAGCCTTCGTGCGCCGCCGAGTCAATGCCGACGGCCAAACCGCTGACGATATGCACGCCTTCATTGCTCAAATCCCGGCAGATGCTTCTGGTGGAGGTCAACCCTGTCGGAGAAGCTCTGCGCGTGCCAACCACCGTCAGGCAACGCCCCTGCGCCGCAGCCAGATTTCCGCGATAAAACAGCACCTCTGGCGGAGAGGCAATCTGTTGCAACGCTTCTGGATACCCTTCCTGTCCTGGACGGACGATGTCTATCTGCCATTGCCGCATGGTTAGCAGCAATTGGTGCATCTGCGACTTTTGGGCGCGCTCCCGAAGGCAGGAAAGGCTGTAGGGTTCCACCTGATTCTGGATACATCGGCCATTTGATTTCACAAAGGCATCATAGAGTGCTTCGGCACTGCCGTATTCATCTAGAAGCTTCCGCGTTCTCTGGCTACCAAGCAGACCACAGCTCAGCCAGGCCAGACAGCCCTCTTCACGGGTATATCGCACGGAAGATCCCTCCTCTCAGAAAAACGCCAGTTTATAGCACCGACAGGATGATAAGTGAAAGTGCTTAAGAAAAACAGATTTGCAGGGCAATGAACAATGCTATCACAACTTTTCTGAAAAATCAACGCCCCATTTTGTGGATTGTCGAAACTCTTGCGGCTTTTTCCAAAATAGAATCTCTTTTTTTGTGCATTACAGAGAAGTTTTCTGTCATTCTTCGCCTTTTTCGGGCAGTAGATAAGGGGTCAGAATCTCCGCAATCCTCGCATAGCCTTCCGCGTTAGGATGCAGTCCGTCTGAAAGCAGCTCCGGATAGGCATATTCGCCTGTCTTGGGGCAGAAGGATGAATACGCATCCACATACGTCACATTTTCCGTCTTGTTTGCATAGCGTCGGAAGGCCAGATTCAGCAGTGTGATTTTCCCCTGCTGTCCGCTGTAGAAAGCACTGGTCGTCGGCAGGGTGCTAAGAATCACAAACTGGCAGTTCGGATTCTTCTCCTTGACAGCCTGAATCATCGCATCATAATTCTGGACGATTTCTTCCTTAGAATAGCCATGCCCAATGTCGTTGATACCGCAAATAAACACGATCTGCCGGTAGTTTTTTGAGGCCAGCTCATCAATTCGTGCGCGGCATTCCACGCTCGTCTGTCCGCCGATGCCGTAATTAACGCAGTCCGTCCGCCCCAGAATTTGATTCCAGTCGCCGTAAAGCAGCAGTGCGTTCTGGCAGATACTGTCGCCGATGAAGGCAATCCCGGTATCGGAGCGATTCCAGCGCCCGTCGCCGGAATCCACCGGTTCGCCGTCGCCATCAGCATAGGCTAGCTGATAGACCGTTACAGGATTAGCGCTGCTGCTGAAAACGCTGACCTGATCCAGCAGCGTAAACTTCGATCCATAGGCAGCTGCAAAGGCACTGTAGTCAAACCACGCGCCGTAGCGGCCGTTTTCCAGCGTAACGGTTTCGCTGGCATTGACACGCGTCCATTGCGTCGCGCCGGAATGGCTGGACAGCGCCAGATACACGCCGTACTGTGCCCCTTCATATTCGACATAGAAGCGGCTACCGCGGCTGATCTGTGCCGCATCAAAACTGCCGCCTACATGGCGCGTAAAGCAGAAAACCGGGCATTCATTCTGCCCATTGGCTGTGGCCACGCCGGAAAAAAGCACTTCGTCCACGCCGAAAGTGTTCTGCTGCTTTTCGCCATGCCAAATGACCTGATGAACCACGGTTTTTCGGTTGACTGCCGAAACCCCGACGCAGATCTGATCCACCGCCGCAAAATTCCGGCTGCCGTACTGAATCAGGCACTGGTCGTAGGAGAACGTCGCGGTATACAGGCCGTTTTCCAGTTCACAGGCGGAAGGCACGTTGACCTGCGCCCACAGACCGCTGTCCCAGTCGGACAGTGCCAGATAAACCGCCTTTTCTGCACCTTCATAGA
>CAZGKQ010000110.1:0-5770 GCA_964526125.1 uncultured Faecalibacterium sp. | reverse complement strand
GAGGAGGTACCTTACTATGAAGCGTATCGTTTCCCTGCTGTTGGTGCTGATGCTGACGCTGAGCATGGTCAGCTTCACCGCTACCGCCGAAGAGGAAGCCACCGGCATGGCCGCGTGGAAGCCCTTTGAGAACACCGTGACCCTACAGATCCCGATCTACGACCGTGGCTACAAGCTCTCCGTTCAGGAAAACTACTGGGTTGACTGGATTCAGGAGAACTTCGGTGACAAGTACAACATCGACGTGCAGTTCATCCCGATCACTCGCAGCGCGGTCGAAGCGGACTACGACCTGCTGGCTTCCCGTGATGCTCTGCCGACCATCATGATGGAGTACGACTATCCCAAGGTATCCCGTTGGGCCAATGATGGCTATCTGGTGCCGATTGATCTGGACTACTTCAAGTCCATCGCGCCCACCTACTACGCTGCCATGGAAAAGAACGGCTACCTGACCTACACCGCCATCGCCGGTGAAGATTACTTCGTCATGGCCGAGCGTCCCTATGCGGCGACCTCTGTGAACTATGTGACCTTCTATCGCATGGACTGGCTGGAGGCTGTGGGCTATGACCACATCCCGGTTGGCCGCGAGGAATGGCTGGATGCCATGCTGAAGATAAAGGAAGCTGGCATTTGCGAATATCCGGCTGGCGGCGCGACCTTCTCTGCCAACACCGGCTTCCAGGTGTACGCTACGCGTACCCTGCCGATGGACGAACTGGAATGGGCCATGTACGGCGACTTCTCCATCCCGGCGATGGGTTGGGAACCTGCGAAGGAAGCCGTCCGTCAGGCGAACGAAAACTACAACCTGGGTCTGACCAACCCCGAATACTACGTCATCGACACCACCACGGCTGAAGCGAACTTCTACGCTGGCAAGACCTACTCTTACGGCGCTTACATCGCTTCCGACATGTACCTGTTGAACAACTTCTACGCCCAGAACCCCGATGCGAAGCTGGCCGTCTACACCGTGATGGAAGACGAATCCGTGAAGCTGACGGCTGAGGCCGACCCGATCTACCGTTCCGATAACCCCATGGGCATGATCATTGGCTTCTCCTCCGACGCGACCGAAGAGCAGCATCTGGCGGCCATGATGTATCTGGAATGGATGATTCAGCCTGAAACCCTGTTCACCATGCAGTGGGGCATCGAAGGCGAAAACTTCAACTACATCGACGGCGTGCCCACCCTGGTTGGCGAGTACGACGGCGAATATGCTCAGGGCTATAACAACAACAAGGACTACTGGTGCTGCGCCATTGAGTCCCGTGAATTTGGCACCATCTATGAGAAGCTTGCTTCCAACTCCCCCAAGGGCATTCCGCAGGACTTCACCGAGGAACTCTGCCAGCTCTACGACCTGAACGTCAAGAAGGTCGAAATGGGCTACGCCATGAACGACGCGCTGTTCGCCGTGACCATCGAAGCGGAAAACGAATATCGCGGCACCCTGCAGGCGCTCTTCACCGAGTACTATGACAAGCTCGTCATGTGCCCGACCGAGGAATTCGATGCCAAGTATGAGCAGTACACGCAGGAATACATGGACGCTGGCTATCGCGAAGTCATCGAAGAGCGCAAGGCCGCCTATGAAGCTGGCTACACCACCAAGCTGCGCGACACCCAGAAGTGATTTCGGAAAGTAATTTTCGGAAGACATTCCTTTAACCCAACATGGTTATCCCAAAAAGGCCGGAGTCCGAAAGGACTGCGGTCTTTTCAATTCCCGAAAAAACAGGGCAAAACAAAAAACGGCAGAAATCGCTTTCTGCCGGGGAAATTCGGACAATCAGGTTCAATCGTCCAGCTTCACCACGCCCTGCATCAGTTCCGTAATCATCAGGAACGTCAAGCCCTGCCCATACGCCGTGGGCGTAACAATAATATCCTTGTAATGCTGAAGCGTATAGCCCATTCCCGTGCCGCCGGAAACACCCTGCACGGCACCGGTTTCATCAATCTGCTCCAACACCGCTTTGGCAGCCAGCTTGCCCATTTCGATGTACTTCTCATCCGTCAGAATGCCCATGCGAACGCCTTTCATCACGCCATAGGCAATCGCCGCCGTGGCGGAGGTTTCGCAGTAGGTCTCTTCCACGTCGATCAGCGTCGTGAACAGGCCGTTGACACGCTGATATTTCCACAGCGCCAGCACCTGATCCTCCCATGCGGAGAGAATCATGCGCATGGCGGCGTTGTTGCGACCGGTGATGTCCTTGAGTTCGATGGCCGCCGCGGTGAACCAGGCATTGCCGCGCGCCCACTTTGCGTTGGCATAATTATGGCGGCGGTCAAACGTCCAGCCATGGTAGAAAAGGCCGGTCACTTTATCCTGCAAATAACGCGCGTGCAGCAGGAACTGGTACTCCGCCTCGTCAATCCATTCCGGCTTGTTCAGCACCACGCCGGCCTTGGCCAGGAACAGGCAGACCATAAACAGCGTGTCGCACCAGAGCTGCTGGTAGTGCTTGTTCCACACGGTGCAGTGCTGCAATCCGCCATATTCCGTGCGCGGCATTTCTTCCAGCACCCACTTCGCCCAGGATTCAATGACGGGCAGATAGTCGGGGTTCTTCGTCTCGGCGTACAGGCAGGTGAGCGTCAAAACAGGCGCGACGGTGTTGACATTGCGATGCGGCTTCTCCTCCCGGGAGAGCATATCGTCAAACCAGCCGGTGAGGTAATCCAGAATGGCTTTGTCGCCACTCTGCTGGTATGTTTTGTAGATGCCGTAGAGGGCGACGCCGGTGGGCCATTCCCAGTTGTTCATAGTCAGATGGCCGTGGGAAGGGTCGTTTCCGTCAGCATGTTGAAGCATGTTAAGCACCTTGTCGGCGATGGCTTTGTAATCCATAGGGGCATCTCCTTTTGCATTTTTCATGTAGCGTTGCAGGCGCGGCTCGCGTGCCATCATGTCGGCAATGAGCGCGGCGATCTGCTTTGCGCCTTCCGCGCAGAAGTGGGTGAGGTCGTCGTGACCGTTGGGGAAATCGGGATTTTCCCCCGGCTGAATGCGCACAAACAGCTCCGCCGTTTTTTCCGGCGGCTGCGAAAGATAGAGGGTGCGGCTGGCCTTCTCCAGATCGAGGAAGGGAATGGACAGCTCATTCGCCACCTGTTTTACGGCCAGCGGATAAGCACCATGCGTATAGAGCAGACTGCCGTCCCCAACATAGATGCGGCGGCTGACAGGGGAAAGCAGCACGGGCAGTGCACCTTTTTCCATTGCAGCGCGGCAGTACAGGCGCAGAAAATCCGGATAGCTGCTGTCAGGATCGGTGTGGCGTTCCGGATCGTCCTTCTCATCGTTGTGGCCGAACTGAATCATCAGCACGTCGCCGGATTGCAGCTGGTCGCGCACGGGGTCAAAGCGTCCTTCGGCAAGAAAGCTGCGCGTGCTGCGGCCACTGATGGCGTGATTGCGAACCACGACATCCGGGGCGACATACTCTGGTAGCGCCCAGCCCCAGCCACGGAAAGGTGGGGTATTGTCCTCGACGGTGGAATCGCCGATGATGAAGATCGAAGGCATGGGAACTTCCTCCTTTCATTCAGAAGCAGATATAAAACGTGCAGACCGTTACCCTTATTATAGCATGGAGAAATGGTCGGAAACTTCCTAAAAAAAGAGGATTATGACGCAAAAACAACCAGCACTCAACCTACCATCTCGCTCAGAGAAAACCAGTCACTGACCTGCTCGTATCGCTCCGAACCAACATAGGCTTTGACACGGATGCGGTAGCGCCCCGGGGAAAGCAGCTCTCCCTGGGTGTTGCGACCGTTCCAGCAGAAGGTGGAACCGCGCACCTGTAACTGCTCGGGACGGGAAGCCTGACGGGCGGACAGGCGACGAACGGTCGTGCCGTCTTCATTTTCGATGGTGACGGTCAGTTCGCAGGGAACGACGTGACGCACAAGGAACGTCAGCTCCTCGCCGCTTTCCGGGCAGAAATCGTCGTTCAGCACAACGGACAGCGCCGGATCGCCGGAGGCAGGCGGCACGCAAAGCACCTTTGACCACACAACGCTGGGAAGCCCTTTGTCCAGCAGCAGAATTTGCAGCAGCACATAACCGGAGGAGGAAGCATCGCTGGCGCTGAAGGTAATGGAGCGCTCTTTCAGGCCGGGCGTAAGCGTCCGCCCGGGAACGGCGTAGCTGCCAAAGTCACCGTTGTTGTCATAAATTAGCACCGCGCCGTCGAAATCCCACACGCCCTGCTGCTGATAAACGAGCTGATAGGCGACCTGCGCGCTGCGAACCACGTTGAAGGAAAAGCCGATTACCGGGTCGTCGAGCGAAAGGGTGTCGCCGTCAAAGGAGATGTTTTCAATGGCGGTATTGCGTCGACGCTCCGAGAGAATCGCCGTGTCGTAGGTAAAGAGGGCGAAATCGCTCTCTTCCGGATAGGTGCGAATGGTGGATGCACCGTGGCTTTGTAGCAGACGGCGACGCAGCTCGGTCAGGGTGATGATACCGTCGTGGTTTTCATCCGCGCCAAAGCCGCCCGAACGCGAAATGGCATCGGCCAGCGCGCCGGAGAAATATCCTGCGCCGGAAAGGCGTTCGCCGCTGACTTCACCCGACCAGTACCAGCTCTGCTCTGTGCCGCCGGAGGAGCAGATCACATAATAATCATTGCCGACGAACACATTTTGAAAGGAGCTTTCAACGCCCTTGCCAATGACCGCGCCGGAGTGGCATGCGTCGAGCAGCAGCACCTTTTTTCCTGGAATGGTGTCCAACACGCGCCGCAGGGTACGGGCTGTCACGCTGTCCTCCGTCACACCGTCGGAGAGCAGTAGGCGCATCTGGTCATTGGGTGTGCCGACGGCGGCATCCCACAGGCCGTGGGTGCTAATGTAGAAATAACTCACGTCGTCTGTGTCTGCTCCGGCGAAGGCTTCGCGGATCAGGGCAATCAGCACGGCGGCGGATCCCACGCCCTCCTCACGGGTGACGATGCGCTCCACGTTCAGGGTGCTTTCGGCGAAGGTTTCGGCCATGCGCAGGACGTTGTTGCGCGAGGAAGGGGTTGTGTCCGTCTGCGTCAGGAATCGGTCGCAGCCAACGAGCAGAAAGCGGTTGACGCGCCCCGAGAATTCTGTTTCCAGCGTCGTTTCAGAGGAGGCCGCGAGGGCGGTGGAAGCAAACAGCGGACAGCACAAACAGACGAGCAATAGGCTCAACAGCCGCCTGAACACGTTTGACCACCTCCCCCTGAAAAGCTGAAAGAAAAGATAAGGTTATTGTACACCATATTAGACGGAGTTTCCACCGGAAAAGTTCGCCGAAAGATGAAAATATCGTGAAAAAAATCCCGGATGAACCGGAAAAAGCCCCATTGGCAGCGAAAAAAGGCAACAAAAAACCGGATGCGGCGTGCATCCGGAGAAGGCGAAAGGATCAGGGAATCAGGCCAAGCCCTTCCAGCAGCAGTTTCAGGCCGATCAGAATCAGCACAACGCCGCCGACCAGCTCCGCTTTGCGCTTGTAGCGCAGCCCGAAGCGGTTTCCCACCATCAGGCCGATGGGGGAGAGCGTGAAGGTCGTCAGGCCGATCAGCCCGGCAGCCAGGAAGATGTTCGTTTTATCCAGCGCGAAAGTCACGCCGACGGCCAGCGCATCAATGCTGGTGGCGATGGCCAGCATCAGCATGGTCTTGAAGCCGAAATCGTCGTTGGCTTCCTCCCCGTCGTCCGAGCCGAGCGCCTCGCGGATCATGTTCGCACCGATTATGGCAAGCAGGATAAAGGC
>CAZGKQ010000109.1:0-5799 GCA_964526125.1 uncultured Faecalibacterium sp. | reverse complement strand
GGATAGGCCGATGGATCGCGCACCGCGTCGCCCGTCATGACGCTGGGGGACGCAAAGCCGTAGCCCAGCAGATGCTCCGGCACGATGCCCGTTTCGTACAGCTTCAGGTGGGCGTAGACCTGCATGACGGCTGCCCCCTGACTGTGGCCGCAGAGCCACAGGGTGAAGCGGCTGTTCGGGCTGCACAGATCGCGCAGGATGGTGCCCAGCGTCAGGCGTTCCAGCCCCAGCTCCTCCGCCGTCTCCGGAAATTCGATTTTTTCCTCATTGCCCTCGAATTGCCGCGCCAGTTCCAGAAAGCCCCGGTGCATGCCCTCCTGCGTGGTCATGCGGAAATTGCTGAACCAGTCGTAGAAGCGCGTGCCCGTGCCCATAAAGCCGACGGCCACCACATATCGGCCATCCGCAGCCGGATGAAGCATCACCACGGCCTTGCCCGTCGTGCCACCGCCGCGCAAGCGCAGCGCACCCAGCACCTGTCCCAGCGGACTGACCTGCCGGATTCGCGCCCTGACCCAATATTTGCGCCATGCCGCGCTCAGGGGATTGCCCGGCGGCAGCGTGGTCAGCTCCCCGTCCACCTGAATCGTCACCTCGCGCCAACCGGCGGCAATCCACGGCTCGATGGCCATGGCGTAGGCGGCACTGGCCAGTTCGGCGCTCATTTGCATCGCTTCCTGCGACAGCGGCGGACGCATCCGCCCCCACGGGTCGAGCGTCCATGGCAGCGTCAGGGGTGCTGTCTGCGAAAGATCGACCCCTGTCAGCAACGTTTCATCGGTCTGATTCATTGACCTTTCCTTCTTTTCCTTTCCAAGCTCATCGAATATGACCGGCCATACTTACACGATTTGCCCATCGTCACCGCGCCGGAAGTCCACCGACAGCAGCTCATCCCTCGTGATGGTCTGCGTTCGGGGAGAGCGCGTCGTGACGAAGGTCACCTGCTGCGCATCGTAGCTCAGCACATGCGCATTGACCTGAAACAGCTTTCCTTCGCGCTGGAACATCATGCGGATAATCCGGTCATGTTCCACCGCAAAGCGCAGCAGACGCTCCATGTTTCTCCCCCGTTTCTTCCGCCGTGTTGTCCGGCGAAACCTGATAGATGGTCGCTTCCCCGTTGTGGAAAATGGTCGGGAACAATCGTTGCAGCGCCTCCGTATCCACCAGATAGCTGCTGCGCTCGTAGCTGCTAACGTAGATGTAATCCACGTCATACTTTTCCAGCACGTCCAGATTGTTTTCCGGGTCGGTCAGGAAGCGCTCAATGTCCCATTTCCGCTCGCTGGTATCCAGGCCGTGATAATACAGCCACAGATCCGGGCCGCAGACGATGTTTTTCCCGGCGATGGAGGCAATCGGGTTCAGATGCTGCGTGCCGGTCAGCCAGGTAGTATGCTCCGGCGTTTCGTCCCGGGCGAATTCACCGGCTTCCACCGCACCGGCGGAAAAGGCCTGATAGTTGCTCACGCACTCGCGCCAGAGCGTCAATCCGGCAGACAAAAACAGCACCACCGCCGTCATCACCGCCAGCACGCCGCGGCCGCGCATCCCCTTCAACCGTCCCCACACCTGGCGGCACCAGTCGGCTACGATCATGCAGCACAGCAGCCACGCCAGGTACATCAGCTTGTTGTTATCGTAGATATTGGGCTGGAAACGGATGGTTTCCACGGCCAGAATGATGGGCAGCGCCCCGGCGAAAATCCGGCGGTACTTGGGATTTTTCTCAAACAGCGCCAAAATCAGCATCAGGAACGGCAGGCCGATGTTCTTGACATAGAACCAGAGGTACAGGTCGTGGAATTCAAAGCTTCCGCCCGACTGGTAGCCATTGACCCAGTTCGGCCAGAACTGGATGAAGCTGTTGCCCGTCTCCGTGCCCTGAAAGACCTGCCCGAACGTGAAGCAGATCAGCTGCGGCAGACTGATCGCCAGCGCAATCAGGCCATAGAGCGCGTACCACATCAGCAACGGCCAGCGCTCCTTATCATGAATCAGGTCGTAGATCATCATGCCCAGCGAACAGAGCGCCAGCGCCACGAAGGAATGCGTATGAATCAGCGGCAGTGCACCGCCCCAGATGCCCAACAGTACCACCATCCGCTCCCGTTCAAGGGCGCGGACGATGCCGCCGTTTCCACCTTTCCGCCGAATCAAGGGGAGCGCCATGAAGTCCTCCGGGCGGCGGCAGGAAGGCGCAAAGGCGCTGTAAAGCAGGTAGAAGCACGGCAGCACCATGCACCAGCCGCCCAGCAGCGTCCGCTGCGGAATCATCAAATCCGCAATCACATTCGACCAGCGCAGATTGTACGGCGTGGGCTGGTTCGTGGGCGTGGTATAATAACCCTCCAGAATCTCCCGGATGCGCTCAATCACGGTCAGCGTGCCGTTGCCATCCGTGCCACCGGCCAGGTCGAAGTTGTACAGGAAGCCCAGCCCACCGTTGAGGAAGAACAACAGCGTCGCCAGCACGATGGTCTTCTTCCCGTCCGTCATTTCCCGGGAAAGAATCATCACGCCCATGTAGCACAGCGCCATCATCAGCGTTCCCGGCACGATCATCGACCATCGGAGCGAAAAGCCAAACAGGTACAGCGTCGTGGACAGGCTGTCCATCAGGAAGGGATAGGACAGGCGCTGCCCGGGGAAAAGGGCATACTCCGGCGGAAAGGAGGCGTTCTTGAGCGAGGTGACGAAGGACATGTGCATCGGCAGATCCCCATAGGTACTCTGTCCGACCCACCAGCCGCCATCCGACCCGACGCGCATATAATGCGTATATTGCAGATAGGCAGACAGCACCGTCAGGGGCAGGACGACGAGGAGCATCTGCTTTGCCAGCGTCTTTTCGCGGTCGTTCCAGCCACGCAGGAAGAATTTTCCCCTGGCGGACGCTTCAGGCGGACAGGGAAGCCCCTGCTCCGGCAATCGTTCACGCAGCAAAAAGCACACCCCGGCCGCGCCGCACAGCGGCAACAGCGCCAGCAGATGCGCCAGCACCGTGAAATCCACCGCGAACGCCATCAGCGCTGGCAGCCACATCAGCAGCAGCAGACCAAAGCTCGTGCCCAGCCACAGCCGGGTCAGCGGCGATTTTTTCGGCAGCAGCCAGCGGATGCAGCCATTTCCTACGGCCAGATAGAGCAGCAAATACAGCACGCCCGACAATGCGTCCATGGATGGTCTCCCTTCTTTGTGCCATTCTGGGAGGCAGGGAAAGCGGTCTTCCGTCAGTCTGTCCACTTCCTCCTGCCGCCCGGAAGGCCAGGGGGCTTGCGTCCCCTGTTTTCCAGATTATTCGCCGAAATACGCCAGCAACAGCTTCACACCGGCCTCCATGTCGCGCAGGTCAACCGTTTCACAGGCCGAATGCACATAGCGGCACGGGATAGACAGCGTGCAGACCGGAATACCGCCCCGGCTGGTCTGCATGGCGGAGGCATCGGTACCGCCGTAGGGCAGCACTTCGCGCTGCGTCTTTACACCAGCCTTTTCACCGGCGGCCATCAGCGCCTCGCGCAGCGCCGGATGGCTGATGCTGCCGCGATCCATGACCTTCACGGCAATGCCTTCACCCAGCTTGATGTCCGGCTGCTTCGTGCCGGGGGTGTCGCCCCAGCCGGTCACGTCCATCGCAATGGCCTTGTCGGGGGCTTTGGCGAAGGAGGCCACCTTCGCGCCACGGCAGCCCACTTCCTCCTGCACGGAGAAGACGGCAATCACCGTCTGGCGCGTTTTGCCCACGGTTTGCAGGAAGCGAATCAGCATTGCACAGGCGGCACGGTCGTCCATGGCCGGGCTGGCCACGCGGTTTTCGCCCAGGCGGAAGCAATCATTGGCGTAGACGCACACATCGCCGATCTGCACCATTTTTTCCGCATCGGCCTTATCCTGCGCGCCAATGTCCACGAACAGATCCTTCATCATGGCATCCTTGCCATTTTCGCTCACCACCACGCCCTGCACGCCGTTCGGGAAGCTGACGTGGCGCGTCTGGCTCATCAGGGGGCTGACACCGCCCACGTTTGTCACGCGCAGGAAGCCTTCCTTCTCAATACCCGTCACGATATAGCCGATATGATCCATATGGGCGGAGAGCATCACCTTTTCAGGCTGCTCATCCGTACCGTTTTTGATGCAGATCAGATTTCCCAGCGCATCGGTTTCGATGCTGTCCACATAGGGTTCCACTTCCTGGCGAATCACAGCCGCCACCGGTTCTTCAAGCCCGGAGGGCGCAACAGGTGCAAGCACCTTTTTCATCAAATCAAACATTGTGCTTTCTCCTCAATATTTTATGTGTAGGAACTCAAAGTGCGCGCAGCAGAGCACGGCAGAGCATAAACTGGCTTTCCACATCGCTGAGCTTCACGACAGAAGACGGCGAGTGAATGTAGCGGCACGGCACGGACAGCACCACCACCGGGATGCCCTCCCGGGCGCGCTGAATCGCGCCGCCATCATTGCCGCCGGAGACGCTGTGCTTGACCTGGCAGGGAATGTTCTCCGCTTTCGCCACGTCCAGCGCCTTGCGGAACAGTGCCCGATTGGCAATCGACGCACCATCCATGAACGACACGGCCACGCCCTGTCCGGCCTCGCAGACATGCGCATTTTCCGGCACGTCGCCCAGATCGTTGCAGGTCGTGCCTTCCAGCACAATGCCGATGTCCGGCTCCTGCGCGAAGGCGGCTCCCTTGGCACCACGGCAGCCCACTTCTTCCTCGGAAACGAAGCACGCCACCAGATCCACCGGCAGCTCCTCTTCCAGCAGGCGGAGAATCGTCAGGCAGCCCACGCGGTCATCGAACGCCTTGCCGCACGCAAAGCCGTCGCCATATTCCACATACGGCGTGTCAAAGGAGATATACGTCCCCATCGGCGCTTTGCCTTCCGCCTCGTCGCGGCTCTTCGCGCCAATATCCACCAGTAGCTCCGACATGGGCAGCACGCGCTTGCGATCGGCGGCGGATTGCAGATGAATCGGCACGGCACCAATGACACCGGGCAGCTTCTCATCCCCCACCGTCACGCGCTTGGACACCAACACGCGCGGATCAATGCCGCCTGCCGCCGCCACGCGCAGATAACCATCCTCCGTGGCGGAAAGCACAATCAACCCCACCTCATCCATGTGGGCGCTGACCATCACGCGCTTGCGAGGCGCTTCGCCGGTGCCTTCCTTGACCACAATCACATTGCCCATGCGGTCAATGACCGGCGAAAAGTTCATTTTCTTCAGCTCGTCCAGCAGAAAGCGGCGCATCGCCTGTTCATGGCCGGAAGGAGCGTTCAGTTCCGTCAATGTCTTCAGATCCATAAGTCTTCCTCCCAGCTGTTATCCAGCTCCGCGACGAAGTGCGCCAGCAACCGTGCGCCTTCCTCCATCGTGGCCGTGTCCACCGTTTCCACGCTGGTATGCATGTATTTTTCCGGCAGCGACAGCAGCACCGTCGGCACACCGGCGCGGCTCAGGCCAATATCATCCGCGTCCGTGCCGGTGGAACGGCTGGCGACGTTGGCGTTGAGCTTTACATGATGCTTCTTCGCGCAGTCCATCAGGCGCTGATTCAGCTTCGGCTGGACAAAGGGGCCATGGGTGACGATCATCGCATCCAGCGGCAGCGCCTTTCCCGAGGGGCAGGTCGGCGTCTGGGCAAAATCCACATCCAGCACCACCGCCAGATCCGGCGCGATGGCAAAAGCGGAAGTTTCCGCACCGCGGCCTCCCACTTCCTCCTGCGAGGAGCAGACAAAGTACACATCCGCCTCGCAGACCAGCTTTTGCAGCAG
>CAZGKQ010000108.1:0-5817 GCA_964526125.1 uncultured Faecalibacterium sp. | reverse complement strand
AACAGATAACGAAGAAAAAGACCGTTTTGTTGCATGGGCAGGAAAATTTCTTCCGGGAAAAACGGCGGCGCCGGATGTCAGGCGTTTTCCAGCAGCATCATCTGCACGATGCGCGTCAGCTGCTGCACAAACTGCGCCGTGTCCAGCTCGCCGTCCAGAAAGCGGCGCATCAGCGTTTCCGCCGAAGCGTCGTCCCCCGAAAACAGCGTGACTTCCAGCAGACGCAGCTGGCTGACCGTCTTGTGCCAGGCGGCGATTTCCTCCGGCGAATAGCGGTACGGGGAAAGCTGCGTCAGTTCGCTGCGCGCTTCCGCCAGTTCCAGCTCGACTTCTGCCAGCGTGGCTTCATCCAGCTCCGCGCGGTATGCTTCCAGCATCGCTTCGCCCTGGCGGAGGTCTTCCTGCGCGTCGAGGTACGTTTCGCTTGCCACGGTTTCCTGATACGCGGGCAGGAAGGTCAACTGCTGCTCATAGGTTTGCCCCTGCATCAGCGAAAGCAGGAGCGAGGTGGCTTCCTGCGCGTGCGGCGACTGACGCGAAACGGCCAGCACCGTCATGGTGGTCGGCCGGGTGGCTTCCTCTCCGGAGAAGGAAAGCGTCAGCGTCTGCATGGGCGGCTGTGGCTGCTGAATGCTCAGCGACGCACCGTTATCCAGCAGTGTCGGGACGAAGGTGTAAACAGACCAGATGGTCACAACGCCGTCAGCGTCGGGAATTTCCATCTGCGAGGCGTGCTGCTGAAGCCAGTGCGCTTCGTAATCCAGCAGCGCCGGGCGGAGGGCGATATAATCCGTCAGGGCGGAAACGAAATCCGCATCGGTGAAGGTGGGCGCACGCCCTTCGTTTTCGCAGCGAAGCAGCTGCGCCTGAAACAGCTGGGAAAAGAGCGTATCCGCCAGATTGTTCGGATCGGGCACCAGCGGCAGATTCAGGGTGTCGATGGACGAATCGTCCAGATAGCGGCGGATGAGCGACAGCAGCGCGCCCCATGTGTTGGGAATGTCGGCATCATCAAAACCGGCCTCTTCCAGCACCTGCGTGTTGATTTGCCAGCAGGTGGCGACGGGCATGCCGATGGGCAGTGCGTACAGGCCGTCCGCGGCACAAAGGGGCTGCACGAGATTGGGCGCAAGGCTGTCGGCGAAGGCGGAAAGCGACTCGTTCTGGCGCAAATCCAGCAAAAATCCCCGGTCGCGAAGGGTGAAAAAGGCCGCATCGGGCAGCGTGAAGGCGTAAATGTCCAGCGCGTCCTCACTTTCCATGTGCTGGCGCAGTTCGGGCGCGGTGGTTGCGTTGCAGCTTTCGTAGACCACGGTCAATTCCGGATGCTGCCGCAGATAGCGCGTGACCAGCTGTTGCTCGCTCAGGGACAGCGCGTTCTGGATGCGCAGCACGGTGGGCGCTTCGCCGGAAATCGCGGCGGACAGGAAGCCATCCTGCGCGGTGTAAGTCCAGTAGCGGCCATCCAGCACCGCGCCGGGCAGCACGCTGAAGCCGGTGATGGCAGGCAAATGACCGACGGCGGTGGCGCTCAAAAAAGGTGAGGTGCTTTCAAACAGCGTTTGTCCGTCGGTGAAATACAGCGCGTCGCCGGACAGCGTGAAGCCGGAATAAACCGCGTCTTCCGGCAGGGAACAAAGCCGGGTCAGGTCGCCCGTGGCGGTATCCAGCAGCGCCAGCACGCTCCCACCAGCGATTTTCCGCTGATCCAGGCAGACTAGCAGCTGCGAAGACTGCCCGTCCGGCGAAAGAAGCGCGCAGACCGGATCTTCGCTCAGCAGCGTGGCGGTCAGCTCCGTCAGCGACAGCGCGAAAACGAAATAGTCCAGCGAGTCCTCGCGCAGGGAGACAAACAGCGTGTCACCCAGCAGCGCCGCGCCAAGGAGCGTCCGCGCTGGCCGGAGCAGCGTCGGTTCCGCCGAATCCGCCGCGTGCTGGCAGGGAAACACCCCCAGCAGGGACACCTCTGCGGTGGCGATGCTCAGGCGCAGCACGCATAGCTGCCCATCATGCGCCGGAATGACGGCCAGCCATTCATCCGCTGATTCGCGCTGCAACAGCACGGCATGGGCAAAATCAAAGGACACATCGTCCCACGGAGACAGGCCGGAAAGCCGGGGCAGCGCGGCACAGAGCACCTCGCCGGAAACGGCCGTCGTCCAGTCTTCCGCAGATGCATCCCGGCAGAGGATTTCCCCCTGCGAACCGATGGCACAGAAAACGTCGCCATCCAGCAGAATTGAAGAAATTTCCGGCGCGGAAACAGCATGATCTTCCGCCAGAACCGGCGATGAAAAAGACAGACAGGCGGTCAGCAGAAGGCAAAGCATCCATTTCAGCGATTTCAGCAGATTCAACAAAATCACCTTCCTGCAAAAAGCAGCGGTCAGACTTTTTCGATGTCCGAAACTTCCAGCTCGTGATGCGTCACGCGAACCATGTCGCCCTCCTTCAAATCGGGGAAGGGCTTCTGTGCGTCGAAATAGAACAGGCGCTCATAGGGGCGACCCTTGCCGTCGATGTCCTGACAGGTCATGGCGCGGTAGTTCACGCCGTCCACCAGATCAATATTGCGCGAAATGGCGCAGAAGGGCAGCTCGACCACGCGGCGACGGCCAGAGGTCACGTTGTCCAGATGGCGGCCATAGCAGCGCAGGGGTTTCAAAAACAGATCCCAGACGAAAATCACAATCGCGCCGCAGAGGATGAACAGCACGTCCGTCAGCACCTCGTTGCGAATCACAAGGCTGTAGACACCGCCGCCCAGCAGCAGCAGACAGGGGAGGAGCATCACCATCACGCGGCGGCGGATCTGGGCGGAATTGGCTGCTTTATCCGCATCGGTAAACAGGGTTGAGGGGGTGGTGCACACAAGTTCGTCACCAGTCATAAGGCAGAATGCCTCCTTCATAAAAATGGATTGCCACCACCTGATATTGTACAGGAAAGAGGCGGCAGTTGCAAGCGAAAAAGGAGGAGAATGGTGAATAAATCGTAAATAATTCCGGTGTGGAGGGCTGAACAGTTTTCCGCGCCCTGCCCTTGCCAATTGCCTCATCTCATGATACAATAAACCCGAAAACCCCGAAAGGAGGCCGGATGCATCTTGCGTCACCTGCCTACGACCTTACTCCTGAAAGATATGTCCAGCCTGTATGGCTATATTTATTGCATGCTGATTTCCGAAGGCATCTCCGGGATGCCGGTTTTCGGCGGCGCATTGTATATGATCGGGCGCGTAACAACGGTCTTTGCCCAGACCTTCAGCCGCGAGGAGGCACAGTATCTTCCCAAACGCCTCCGTCTGCTGCGCGTGCCGCTGATGCTCCTGCTGCTCCTGCTGGCGCTGTGCGTGATGGTGGTGTACCCCCAGTCGGTTTCCAGCCCCCAGATGTGGCTGATTTTCTCCGTCGTGTTGTCCATGCAGCTGGGGGAATCCCTCTGCCAGCGCATGGGGCGGCTCTGCGCGGAGGGACGCATGGAGCGCATGACCTTCCTGTGCCTGAGTGGCGCGCTCCATGGCTGCCTGCTGGCGATTCAGTCCCTGATTCTGGCGGTGAATCTGCCGGTAAACATCTCCCTGCCGATGATGGTGGGCTACCTGCTCTGCGCGATGACCGCCTTCTACAGCACCTATGCGGCCTATGAGGAGCGCGCCACGCTGCCCCGTCCCGATCAGGCGGATGCGCAGGATACGCTGGAAACGCTCCACCGCGCCAATGCCCTCACGGCCTATGAGCGATTGAGCATTGTGCTGCTGACGGCGATGGAAATGACGCTGATCGTCATGTACACCTTTCTGGCGACCACGGCGGAACAGATGCTGATCCGCATGGCGCTGGCAGTGCTGACGATGCTGCTCTGTCAGGAAGTGGCGGAGGTGTTCCTGCGCCGCAGGCAGCGCAGGGGCAAGGACGAACCGACGACGCTGCTGATTATCGGTCTTTGCTTCTGGCTGTATGGCCTGTGGATTTTTTCGCGGATGCTGCACGATCGGGTGGTGGACGTGAGCATCACCTATTTCTGTCTGGCGCTGTGTTCGGTGGGATGCTCGGTGTGCAGCGCATGCCTGAACCTGCTGGAAAGCCCGATGAACGCGGTGGCGAATTTTACCTCCGGTCAGGCGCTGCCGGGGTATCGGCTGATGCGCCATGTGTCGCGCGAGATGGCTTCGCTCCTGGGGCAGATGTTGGCGCTGGCCGCGCTGACGCTGCTGTGCTTCCGCACGGGGCAGAATCTGCCGCGCTCGGCGGAGGAAATTGCAGCGCGCTTCCAGCCCATCATGGTGGTTCCGGCGCTGCTGACGGCGCTGATGGCGCTGCTGTGCGTGCTGCGTTTTCCGCTGTCGAACCGGTATATGCAAAAGGTGCTGCGCTTTCTGCACATCCGCGAAGCCGGGGAAGAAAACCGGGCGCTGGAAAAGCAGCTGGAGGACGTGGTCATCAAGCGCCACGTTCAACCGCTGGGCATTCGCTTCCTGATGGCGCTGGCGCGGCCACTCTTCCGCCACACGGTCAAGGGCGCGGAAAACATCCGCCAGGATGAAAGCAACCCCATTGTGTTTTTGTGCAATCACGGCGAAATCTACGGCCCCGTGGCCGGTATGCTGTTCTGTCCTGTGCCGGTGCGCCCGTGGACGATTAGCGATATGTCCATCGACCCGAAGGAAGTGGCGGAGTACGTCTACCGCTACAGCTTTTCGCAGATGAAATGGCTGGGTCCGTTGCGCTGGCCGCTGGCGAAGCTGTGTGGGCCGGTGAGCGTATGGGCAATGAAATCGGTGGAATGCGTGCCGGTCTACCGCCACAAGCCGCGCGAACTGACCACGACTTTCCGCAAATCGGTGGAGGCGATGCAGACCGGCGACAACCTGCTCATCTTCCCCGAAAATCCGGATGCCGACCCCGATAAGCCCGGCTATGAGCATGGCCGCCCGGGCGAACTCTTCCGCGGCTTCACGATGGTGGCGCAGTTATACTACGCCCGGACAGGCAAGGCGTGCCGCTTTGTGCCAATGCTGGCGCACAAAGGCATGCGGACGCTCTCCTTCGGCACGGAAATCGTCTACGACCCGGAAAAACACCCGATTGAGGAGCGCGACCGCGTCGTAGAAGAAGCCAGCCGCCAGATGCAGGAACTTTTCGACCGCGAGGAAGCCCTCTGGCGCGAAAAGCAGGAAAAAGAGACGAAAAAGGCAGAAAAAAAGGCAAAAAAGGCGAAAAAGCCTCAAAAGCCTTAAACTTCCGACTGAAAGCATAAACACAACCAATTTATCACAAGCCGCGAGCCATCACCCACGCCACGCCCAGGACGAATAAACACATTTGCCAGTCAAAAAACATGGCACAGAACCCGTTGCGGACAGCCCCCGGTCATCGGCCGGAGGGAGTCGTACCTAACAGCCCATGTCGGCAAGAAATTAGGACGGCGGGGGGATTCCAAAGGGGGCGACACCCCATCATGGCAGCCCTGTGGCGCCCCCTTTGGTGCTCTTTGCCGAGGCTTTCTCTCACAGAGAAAGCCGGAAGAAACAAGCAAGACCAGTAAGTAGAAGAAAAAACGGTAGGATTACAAAAAAGACCAGCAGAATTTGTCTATACAACTCAAAGAAAGAATGCTGATTCCACTGCCTCTGCTGGCATTCATGAAGAGGAATGCCCCTCTTCATCAAATTCTCATCCGAATCAGGTTGCAATTTGTCGGAAATTAAGGTACAATGTTCATGGTGAGTTCACATGGTGAGTTCATTGATTCATTCATTTTTCATTCATTTTTCAGGAGGCTCACAATGCAGGACTATGTATTCATGACCGACAG
>CAZGKQ010000107.1:4100-5832 GCA_964526125.1 uncultured Faecalibacterium sp. | reverse complement strand
GGGTTTGTGAAAGGAGTGCTTCCAATGGCACAGAATCCTGTTTTTGTGATTACAATGGCCGATGGCCGCGAAATGAAGGGCGAGCTGTACCCCGAAACTGCACCGGAATCCGTGGGCAATTTCATTGCCCTGGCGAACAGCGGCTTCTATGATGGCCTGATTTTCCACCGTGTGATTCCCGGATTCATGATTCAGGGCGGCGACCCCAAGGGGACGGGTATGGGTGGCCCCGGCTACCATATCAAGGGCGAATTTGCCATGAATGGCGTGAAAAATCCGCTGAAGCATACCTACGGTGTGCTGTCCATGGCGCGCAGCATGATGCCCAATTCCGCTGGCAGCCAGTTCTTCATCATGACCTCCGACAGCCCCCATCTGGACGGCCAGTATGCGGCGTTCGGCAAGGTGCTGGAGGGCATGGACGTGGCCGATGCCATCGTGAATGTCAAGCGTGATATGCGCGACAAGCCCCTGGAGCCGCAGACGATGAAATCAATCCGCGTGGAAACCTTCGGGCAGACGTATCCCTTCGAACAGATGTAAGTCAGATGTGAGCAGGCAGGCGCAGACGCGGCGATTTTTTCGACCCGGCTGCGCCTGTATTTTGTGAGCAAAGCATTTTGACCAATGAGGGAGAATGAAATGGAAAAGCAGAAAACGACGGTTCGGATTCAGGGAAAAGACTATTCGCTCGTGTCCACCGATTCGCCGGAGCATCTCAGCCGCGTGGCCGCCTATGTGGATAGGCAGCTGACGGAAACGATGCGCTCCGGGCGCATTCAGGCCAATACCGCCGCGATGCTGGTGGCGATGAATCTGGCGGATGAGCTGATGCACGCGCAGGACGAGGTGAACCGCCTCCGCCGGGAAAATGCCCGGCTGCGCGAAAAATCATCAACATAACCATGAGGGACGTGCCTTGCGTCCCGTTGCAGAAAACAGAGGAGACAGCATGATGGAAAATCTTGCCCCAGCAGGAAACTGGGAGGCACTTCAAAGCGCGGTATCGGCCGGGGCTGATGCGGTGTATCTGGGCTATGCGGCTTATTCTGCCCGCGCCGGGGCAGGAAATTTTGATGCGGATGAGCTGGAAAAAGCGATTCGCTTTGCGCACCTGCACCATGTGCGCGTGCATGTGACGGTCAATACCCTGATTAAGGATCAGGAGCTGCCGGGCGTGATGGCGGTGCTGCGGCTGCTCAATGACCTGCGCGTGGATGCAGTGCTGGTGCAGGATCTGGGCGTGCTGTCGCTGGCGAGAAGCTGCTTCCCGGATTTGCCGGTGCATGCCAGCACGCAGATGGCGATTCACAACGCCGCCGGGGCGCGCTTCTGCCGCGAAATGGAAATGACAAGGGTGGTGCTGGCACGGGAATGCAGCCTGTCGGAAATTCAGAAGGCCGCAGCGGAGGCCATTGAAATTGAGGTGTTCGGCCATGGCGCCCAGTGCGTAGCCGTCAGCGGCGAGTGCCTGTTTTCCTCCGTCGTGGGCGGAAGGAGCGGCAATCGCGGCCGCTGCGCACAGCCCTGCCGCCTGATGTACACCTATCGCGGCCAGACGGGCGCATGGCTTTCGCCCCGGGATGTGTGCATGCGCGATGCCCTGCCGGAACTGTTTGAGGCCGGGGTCGCGTCCATCAAGCTGGAAGGGCGGCTTAAGCGTCCGGAATATGTGGCGACGGTGGCCGCGTCCTACCGCCATGCGCTGGATCAGCTGCGCGATGGCCGTTTC
>CAZGKQ010000107.1:2699-4000 GCA_964526125.1 uncultured Faecalibacterium sp. | reverse complement strand
CACGACACGGCGCAGGGCGATGTGGCGGTGGTGCGCCTTCGCCCGGATATTCATACCCGGCCGGGCGACCGGGTTTATCGCCTGACGAGCGAAAAACAGCTGCAATGCGCCAGAGCGCTCACGCCGACACCGATTCCGGTGGACATGCTGTTGACGGCCTATCCGGGGCAGCCCCTGATGCTGCAAATGTCGGATGGCCTTTCCACCGCGCAGGTGCAGGGGGACGTAGTCGCAGCGGCGCAGAACCGGGCGATGAGCGAGGACGATGCGCGCCGCAGCCTGAGCAAACTTGGCGATACACCGTTTGTGCTGCAAACGCTGACGGTCAGGACGGCTGGATCGTTTGTGCCGGTGTCGGCGCTGAACCAGCTGCGCCGGGAAGCCTGTGACAGCCTGACGAAGGCGCGCATAGCGGCCTTCACGCGTCAGGAAGGCCGGGAGGAGCCGGAAAAGCCGATTGAATGGCAGCAAAACGAACAAAAGACGCTGGACAAAACCTTCCGGCGCATGGTGATTGTCCGCACGGCGGAACAGGCGCGTCAAATGGCGCTGGAAGGCACGCTGCTGGCGTGGCTGCCGGAGGATATGCGCCCGGAAGCGTTGGAAAGCGGCTTACAGGCCATGCCGCAGGGCATCTGGCTGCATCTGCCAACCGTGTGCGAGCAGGACACGCTGGAAATGCTGCATGCTTTTGCGCATGCGCATGCGCAGCAGCTGGGCGGCGTGGTGCTGGGCAGCGTGGGACAGCTGGGCATGCAGTGGAATCTGCCCATCGGTGCCGGAAGCGGTGTGCCGGTGATGAACCAGCGCGCGGCGCAGCTGCTGATGTCGCTGGGTTGCGCGTTTGTGACGGCCAGCAGCGAACTGTCCGGTGCAGAGCTGAAAGCGCTGATGCAGCAATCGTTGATGCAGCTTGACGGACGCATCTGGGTGCCAGCCTATGGCCGGGAGCAGCTGATGCTGCTGCACCACTGTCCGGCGCGGACGTATCTGGGGCTGAGCAGCGGCCATGCATCGTGCAGATTGTGCGACCAGCATGCGCCGGATGCGCTGGAAGGCCAGACGCTCACCGATCGCCGCGGCACGGTCTATCCGCTTTTGCGACAGCGGCTGCCTGAAGGCTGTCTGGTGCGCCTGATGAATGCGCTGCTGACGAATAATCTGCGCCGCGTGTGCCAGAATGGCTATCAGCCGCTGCTGGCGCTGACCACGGAGGATGCGGAAGAAACGGCGCAACTCCGGGCAGTGCTGCTGGGCGAAAAAGACGAAGCCTGTCTGGGCGGCACGGCGAATCACTGGAA